>DATNNS010000368.1:0-9031 GCA_035601715.1 Rhizomicrobium sp. | reverse complement strand
AGCCGTCGCAGGTGGCGCAGGCCGAAACGCCGAAGCCCTTGTAAGCTTCTTCCGACGGTAACCCGAGCCAGCTCGCCTGCGCGCCGGTCGCGATGATCAGCGTCTCGGCCATGTAGCGGTCGCCGGAATCGCCGATCAGGGTGAACGGGCGCTTTGCCAGATCGGCGGTGGCGATGATGTCCTGGATCAGTTTGGTGCCGACATGCTCGGCCTGGGCCTGCATCTGCTCCATCAGCCACGGGCCCTGGATGGCGGCGGCGAAGCCCGGATAGTTCTCGACCTCGGTAGTGATGGTGAGCTGGCCGCCGGGCTGGATGCCCGCGATCATCACGGGGTTCAGCATCGCGCGCGCGGCATAGATTGCCGCGGTGGCGCCGGCCGGGCCGCTGCCGAGGATGACGACTTTGTGGGTATCCGGCATGGCGCTCCCGAACGATGGAGCCAGCCGCCGACGCGGTTCGAACAGCCCCTAGGCCTTCATATCGGGAGCGGTCGCGGAAACGTCAAGAAGCTGCTGGATACGCGTTGCCGCACGGCCTGTTTCGTCGAGCGGCGTGTAGCTCCACTGCGCGATTTTGCCGGCAAACGGTCGGGCGATTCCCCGTTGCTCGAGCGAGGCGTGAAACATTCGGAACTTTTTGGAGCCGCCTTCTAATGGAAAAATATGTATCGGCTTGCCGGTGGCTGCGGCCTCGCAGGCCATGTTGACCGAGTCGGCGGTGACGAGGAACGCGTCGGCCCAGGCCAGCGCGCCCTGATAGGGATTCTCGCCTTCGCCATGCCAGAGATAGGCGCCGCTGCCGTCGAGCGCCGCGGCAATCCGCGCGGCGTTTTCCGCGCCGGTCCGCCGCGATGTCAGAACGATTAACCCGAAGTCATGCGCGAGCGCCTTCAACGCGGCTGTCAGCGAATCGATTTCGTTCGCGCCGAACCGGTAGGCGCCGCTGGCTCCGCCGATCAGAACCGTCAAACGGGGCGGGCGCAAAGATTCGAACAGATTTGCGAACGTCGTTCGCGCCTCCGCAAGCGTCGCCGGCGTGATGCGATTGGGACTGCCGAGGATGGGAAACACATTCGAGCCGATGAGACCGTCATGTTCCGGCGGAATAATGAGATCGAACTTCGCCGGAGCGATGCGCGGGCGCTGGGTCTGCACAACGATGGCGCGGCCGCCGCTGGCCCGCTTGATGGCGAGAACGAACGGAATGCTCTGCCGCCCGCAGCCGATCACAAGACGCGGCCAGGGCGGTGCGAGCGGCGACGAATCCGCAGTGGCGACGCCGAAGGGCGATACCGGCAATCGGGGCGCGAACCGGCGCCAGAACGGCCGCAGCTTCACCCGCTTGACCGCGACCGGCAGCGCGAGCCGCTCGGCCAGCCCGAGCGCCTGGTTTTCCATGCCTGCAGCGCCTTCGGTGACGACCCAGGCTATGTCCACGATCTCATTGGCCATGCAGACAGACAGGAACTTTCCCATACCCGAAATTTTATTGCTCGGACGCCATGGAGGGCGTTTAATGGACCCGCCTCAGCCAGCCAGGACCCGCCATGGAGCGACACAAGCTCGACGCCATCGATCTTCGAATTCTCTCCGAACTGCAAGATGACGGGCGCATCACCAACGTCGAACTTTCGCGCCGGGCCAAGATAACGGCACCCCCTTGCCTGCGCCGGATGCGCGCGCTGGAGAAGGCCGGCTATATCAAAGGATACCATGCCGACATCGAAGGCAAGGCGCTGGGCTATGAGGTGACGGGCTTCGCCTTTGTCGGCCTCAACACCCAGGCCGAGGCCGATCTCAAGCGCTTCGAGGAGCAGGTCCGCGCCTGGCCGGCGGTGCGCGAGTGCTACATGCTGCAGGGCGAGGTGGATTTCGTCCTCAAATGCGTGGCCAAGGATCTGTCGTCGTTCCAGTCCTTCGTCACGGAAACGCTGACCGCGGCTAAGAATGTCGCAAGCGTCCGCACCGCCCTCGTCATCCGCGCCAGCAAGCAGGAGCCCGGCGTTCCGATCGAGGTGCGCTAGGACTATTGCAGCGCGCTCAACACGTTTGAGAAATCATCGGTCCACAGCTTGGTCTTCGGATCGGCGATGAGCCGTTGCCAGTTGGGATCGGTTGCGATGGCGCCGACATCGGCGGGACTCTTCGCCAGCACCAGCCAGCGCGACAGGCTGATCAGCGCCATGTCGGTGCCCGCCACCGGCTTGAAGTTGCGGCCATAGGCGACGAGCCCTTCGGTCGGCGCGATACGCGCGATGATGGGCGACAGATTGAAATAGCGATTGGTGATGTGCGCCACGATGATGCCATGCGGCTTCAGCGCGCGGATATAGCTGGCAAACGCTTCGCGGGTCACCAAGTGGATCGGAATCGCATCCGACGAGAACGCGTCCAGGATCAGGATGTCGAAGCGATGCGGCGGCGCGTGCTCCAGGCTGAGCCGTCCGTCGCCAAGCACGACCCTGGCCTGCGGCGCGCAATCGGACATCGCGTGGAACAGTCCCGAATGCACCGCCAGTTGCTCGACCAGCGGATCTATTTCGTAGAATGTCCACGATTGATCGGCGCGCGCGTAGCAGGCTTCGCTGCCGACGCCGAGGCCGATGGCGCCAATTGCAGATGCGCGCGGTCCGACGGCGCGCATCACGTCGCCGAGCGGGCCTTGCGGGGCGTAATAGGTCAGCGGCAGCGGCCGACCTTTGAGCTTTTCCACGCCGTGCAGTGTGGTGCCGTGGAACATGATGCGATAACCGGCATGGTCATCCTGCGTCACGCTGTAAGCGCCATAGAAGCTGCGATCGCGCCAGATCATCAGGCCGTGGCGGATGTAGAGCGTGTGTATGGCCTGCGACGCGAGCAGAACGCCGAGTGCTGCAAGCAGGAAATTGCGATGCTTCGGGCGCAGCCCCCAGGCCACGAGCATCGCGACGATCCACATCGTCAGGCATATCGAATACATCGTGCTGAGAGGCGCGAGCGGCTCGATCAGCGCCAGGATGATCGCCGCCGCGAGGATCGCCAGTTCGCGCAGGCGCGGCGCGGTATCGGCGTCATCGGCGGGCTGCAGCAGGCAGACGAGCGAGAGAGCCAGCGGATATTCGATGATGCTCTTGAAGATCAGCGGCGAGACGAGCGCGGTCAGCGCGCCGCCGACCACGCCACCGAGGGACATCCAAAGATAGAATTCCGTCAGCCGGCTCGCATCGGGCTTTCGCCGCGCCAGCTCTCCGTGACAGACCATCGCGACGATGAAGAAGGCGAGGAAGTGCGATGCGATCGTCAGCGCAAGTGAAACCGGGCCGAGCCAGAAGCCGACGGCGGCCAGAACAATCGCCATCGGCAGCGCACGGACCATCCAGCGATGCGGGATCGGCGGGCGGCCGGCGAACGTCAGGATGAAGGTGAGCAGATAGATTGCGAGCGGCGCGATCCACAAAAGCGGAAACGACGCGACGTCCGTCGCCACATAGCCCGTGACGCCGAGCAGGAGGCTCGACGGAAGCGCCGCATAGGCAAGCCATGTCAGCCGTTCGCGCCAGCCCAGCGGCGCAGCAGCGGCATCCTGTGTTTTCTCAACCGTTTCGCCGCGCCCCAGCACGGCGAACGCACCGGCGGCGGCGATCGCGCAGGCCAGCGCGCAATAGCCCCAGGCCCACCAGCGGCTCTGATGACTGAGCGTGACGTTGGGCTCGATGAGGAACGGATAGGCGATCAGCGCCAGCAAGCTGCCGGCATTGCTGGCGGCGTAGAGAAAATAGGGATCGTTCGCGCGGCGATGTCCGGTGAAGGAGAACCAGCGCTGCAACAGCGGCGCGTTCGCGGAAAGCGCGAAGAACGGCCAGCCGAGCGTCGAGGCCAGGACCGCCAGCAGCGGCAACACGGGCGAGCCGGACGCGGGCGGCGTCCAATTGGCGTTGAGCGCGATGGGAAGGAACAGCAGGCCGACCGCGATCGCCACGAGATGTCCGAGCACCTGCGTGCGCGGTCTGACGAAACGCGCGAGCAGATGGGCATAGGCGTAGCCGAGCAGCAGGCTCGCCTGGAAGAAAACGAGACAGGTGTTCCACACACCCTGCGATCCGCCGAGCCGCGGCAGCAGCAGGCGCGCGAACAGCGGCTCGAGCCAGAACAGCAGGAAGGCGGAGGAGAACAGCGCCATGCCGAAGGCGGCGACGACCAGCGGCGCGGCGCCGTCGAGCGCCCGCCACGTCGCGGGAATGGATGGGGGCGCGGCCTCGACGGTCATCCCCGCAGTGTCTTACGAAGAGCTAAACAAACCGTTCAGCAGGTCCACGAAACACCGCTCAATCGATGGCGCGGCCCTTGGTTTCGGGCACGAAAAGCAGCGTGACGACGAAGCCGATACCGGCCACGATCACCGGATACCAGAGCCCTGCATAGATGTTCCCGGTGGCAGCCACGATGGCAAAGGCTGTCGCCGGCAGGAAGCCGCCGAACCAGCCGACGCCGATGTGATAGGGCACCGACAAGGCGGTGTAGCGGATGCGCGTGGGGAACAGTTCCACGAGCGCGGCCGCCTGCGGAGCGTAAAGCGCCGTCGCGGCCAGGATGAAGAGCATCAGGATCAGGATCGTGCGGCGCAGATCGATGCGGCCGGTCGCCGCCGACGGCGGATAGCCGGCCGCGGCAAGCGCGGATTTGAGTTGGGCTGTGAATTCCAGTTTCGCGGCCGCAAGTTGTTTCGCATCCAGCGCGGTTCCTTCCGGCGCCTGGAGCTGCGCACCGCCGATGTGCACCCTTGCGCGCGTGCCGGGTGCGGCTGCGATGTTGGAATAGGGAATGCCCGCATTGGCCAGCGCGCCCTTGGCGATGTCGCAGGAGGTGAGGAATTTCGCTTTGCCGATCAGATCGAATTGCAGCGAGCAGTTGTCGGCCGCGGCCGCGACGATCACCGGCGAATTTGCGGACGCCGCGGCGAGCGCAGGATTGACGGCCTTGGTCAGCATCTGAAAGCCGGGAATGAATCCGATGGCGGCCAGCGCAAGGCCGAACAGCATCACCGGCTTGCGGCCGATGCGGTCCGACAGCCAGGCGAAGATCATGTAGAGCGGCAGGCTCGCCAGCACGACCACCATGATGATGATGTTCACCACGGGCGGATCGACTTTGAGCACGCGCTCAAGGAAGAATTGCGTGTAAAACTGCGCGGTGTACCAGATGACGCCTTGGCCGGTGAGAAGGCCGAACAATGCGACCAGCATCAGCTTCAGATTGGCCGGCTGCAGGAAGGTCTCGGTGAGCGGCGCCTTTGACGCGCGGCCTTCTGTAAGGATGCGCAGGAACATCGGAGATTCTTCGAGCTGCAGGCGGATCCACAGCGAGACCAGCAGCAGCAGGATCGAAACGCCGAACGGAATGCGCCACGCCCAGGCGACGAACGCATCTTCGCCCGACCATGTCCGCGTCGCGAGGATCACCACCAGCGCCAGCACCAGGCCGAGACCGGCGGCGGCCTGGATCCAGCCGGTCGAAAGTCCACGGTGGCGCGTGCTCGCATGTTCGGCGACATAGATCGCCGCCCCGCCATATTCGCCGCCGATGGCGAAGCCCTGCAGCACGCGGATGAGGACAAGCGCCAGCGGCGCGGCAAGCCCGATTGCCGCATAATCGGGCAGGAACGTGACCGCGAACGTCGCAAGGCCCATCAGCGAGATGGTTACCAGGAAGGCGCGCTTGCGCCCGACGACGTCGCCGATGCGGCCGAACACCAGCGCGCCGAACGGCCGCGCCGCGAAGCCGGCGGCGAAAGTCAGCAGCGCGAAAAGATAGGCCTGGGACTCGCTGACGCCGGCAAAGAAATGCCGCGCGATGATCGCGGCCAGCGAGCCGAAAATGAAGAAATCGTACCATTCGAAGACTGTGCCGGCCGCTGAAGCGGCCACCACAAGACCCATGCTTTGCCTCGCGGGCGCCTGTGTCATTTCCGTCTCCCCGCTCAGTGCTAGCGAGAGCCGGGGCGGCCCGCAAGGAGGCCACGGAACCCGTCGCCGAAACGGAAACCGTGTTGCAACAATTCATGCTGACGGGTTGCGCGAAACCGCTATAGTTTCCAGGCACCTCAGGGGCATTTATGGGCAAAATTCCCGTCGGAAGAACGATCGCGCGCGGCTACGGCTTCCTTGCCGGCCAGCTCGGCACGGTGCTCGGGCTTGGCTGGCTGCCGGCTGCTTTCTATGCCGCCGCGGCGTGGTTCTGCGTGGAGCGGATGGGTGCCGCGATGCAGCTGGCGACACCGTCGAGCGCGGCCTTCAACCAGTTCACGGCAGTCGATTTCCTGGCGCTTCTGGTGGCGACCGCGCTGCTCGTGCCCACGGTGGCGCTTCCGTTCACGCAGGCGGCGCTCGGACTGAAGCAGGAGCGCGTCGCGGCGCATTTCGTGTTCGGGATGGGCGAGGCGCGGTTGTTTCTTGCTCTGCTGCGCTTTTTCGCCGTCGTCATCGCGGTTCTGGCGGCGCTGGCTTTCGCGTGCCAGACCGCCATCGGCATCGGCTTGCCGGAACCCGGCACGGGTCGCGCCGGCTTCGCGATGCCGGTGGAATGGTACGGCATCGCGCCGCGCATCTGGTTGGAAGGCGCCGCGGCCTGTCTGCTGTCGGCGGGCTACCTGTTTCTCAAGGTGCGGCTTGGTTTTTTCCTTCCGGCATCGGCGGCGGCCGAAGAAAAAGTCACGCTGGGGCGCGCCTGGGTCTTGAGCCGGGGAAATTCCTGGCGGCTTGCCATCGTTTCGCTCGCGATCGCGACGCCGGCGGTGCTGGTGCTGGGCGCCGCGGTCTATGCCATCGAAGGCGACAGCCTCGGTGACGTTCTGCGCACCGCCTGGAGCCGCGTTCCGTCGGAAGGGGTGAGCGCGCTCTATCGGCTGCAGTACGATCACGCCCTGGCGCTCGCCGGCGTCGGCGCCGTCGCGCTGGTGGTGATGAACGCATTGTTCGCCGGTGCTTCGGCCGCGGCGTACCAGACAATCCGCGAAGCTGCCGAAGCGCCCGAAGTCTCGCATACGCGCGCCGAGCCGGAATTCTCGCCGGCCATGGCGACCGCCGACCCGGGACCGCGCTGGCGCAACGATCCCTTCGCCGCATCGGAGGCTGCGTTCGCGCGGCGCCCGCCGCCCGCTGTTGCGCCACCGCCCATGCCGGTCGAGCCGGCGCCGCAAAGTGTACCGGAGACGATCGAAGCGCCGGCGGATCGGCACGCCTATTTCACCCAAAGCCCTGCAGCCGAACCGGAGCCGCTGCCGGCGACGGACGCGCCTGAAATTGTCGCGCCTGCCGAGCAGGCAGAAACTCTTGTGCCGGTCAGCCAGACGGAGTCAGAGATCGCAGTCGCATCCCCCGAACCGATCGCGCGAGAGCCGGCGGACACGGCGCCTCCGCTCGATCCGGCAGGCATGGCTGCGGCACACGATCAGATCACTCCGCCGCCCGCAGCCTCTTAGCCGGCGCGATCTTTTCCGGCGCGCGCCCCTTGAGCAGCGGCTTGAGGTATTGGCCGGTGTAGGAGCGCGCCACCTTCGCCACGTCCTCCGGCGTTCCGGCTGCAACGATCTCGCCGCCGCCGTCGCCGCCTTCGGGGCCGAGGTCGACGATCCAGTCGGCGGTTTTGATGACCTCCAGATTGTGCTCGATCACCACCACGGTGTTGCCGTTGTCGACCAACTCGTGGAGGACCTCGAGCAGCTTCTTCACGTCGTGGAAATGCAGGCCCGTCGTCGGCTCGTCGAGGATATACAGCGTGCGGCCCGTCGCGCGCCGCGAGAGCTCCTTGGAGAGCTTCACGCGCTGCGCTTCGCCGCCCGATAGCGTCGTCGCCTGCTGGCCGATGGAGATGTAGCCCAGGCCCACGCGCTTGAGCGTATCGAGCTTCTCGCGGATCGAGGGAACCGCCTTGAACAGGTCGGCGCCGGCTTCCACCGTCATGTCGAGCACATCGGCGATGGAGAAGTCGCGATATTTCACTTCCAGGGTTTCGCGGTTGTAGCGCTTGCCCTTGCAGACATCGCATTGGACGTAGACGTCGGGCAGGAAGTGCATCTCGATCTGGATGACGCCGTCGCCCTGGCAGGCCTCGCAGCGCCCGCCCTTGACGTTGAACGAGAAACGGCCCGGCTGATAGCCGCGCGCTTTCGCTTCCGGCAGTTCCGCGAACCAGTCGCGGATCGGCGTGAAGGCGCCGGTATAGGTCGCGGGGTTGGAGCGCGGCGTGCGGCCGATAGGCGATTGGTCGATGTCGATCACCTTGTCGAGGAATTCCAGGCCCTCGATCTTGTCGTGCGGCGCGGGATGCTCACGCGCCTGGGAGAGACGGCGCGACGCGGCCTTGAACAGGGTCTCGATCACCAAAGTGGACTTCCCGCCGCCGGATACGCCGGTGATGCAGGTGAAGGTGCCGAGCGGAATGCCGGCGCTGACGTTCTTGAGGTTATTGCCGCGCGCGCCGACGACTTTGACCCAGCGGTCATGCACGGCCTTGCGTCGCTTGGCCGGAATCGCGATCTGCTCCAGGCCGACGAGATATTTGCCCGTCAGGCTCTTGGGATTGGCCATGATGTCTTCGGGTGTGCCTTCGGCGATGATGTGGCCGCCATGGATGCCGGCGCCCGGTCCCATGTCGATCAGGTGATCGGCCGTGCGGATGGCTTCTTCGTCGTGCTCCACAACGATCACGGTGTTGCCGAGATCGCGCAGGCCTTTGAGCGACTCGAGCAGTTTCTCGTTGTCGCGCTGATGCAGCCCGATCGAGGGTTCGTCGAGCACATACAGCACGCCCGAAAGCCCCGACCCGATCTGCGAGGCGAGCCGAATGCGCTGGCTCTCGCCGCCGGACAGCGTGCCCGAGGCGCGCGCCAGCGTCAGGTAATCGAGGCCGACATTGTTGAGGAATTTCAGCCGCGCACGAATCTCTTTCAGGATGCGCGCCGCGATTTCCTTCTGCTGTTTGGTCAGGTCCTTGTCGAGATCGCGGAACCATTCGTCGGCGCGCTTGATCGACAGTGCACAAACCTCGCCAACA
>DATNNS010000367.1:0-4853 GCA_035601715.1 Rhizomicrobium sp. | reverse complement strand
TGGTCAAGCGATTCCGGGCGCGCGATTCGCAAATTCGGTGGAAAAACGGCCCTTTAGCACATGCGTCCTGGCGCTGTGATCCTCTCACGCGCCGCCTGCGTAGGAGATTTTGCGGCGGAACGGAGAGCAGTCATGGACTTGATCGCGGCCGGCAGCTTGCTGGCGGAACGCGCTCCCGTGCCCGACGCCCTTTTGGCTGCCGGAATGCGCCATATGATCGCCAGCCAGCAACGCCGTTTGGAGCGCGCCCGGCAGTTGGACTTCGCGGCCGCCATGGCCGCCCATCCCATCGCCGAGCATGCAGCGGATGCCAATGCGCAGCACTACGAACTCCCGCCGGAATTCTTCGCGCTGATCCTGGGACCGCGGCGGAAATATTCGAGTTGCCTCTACGCGGCGGGTGCCGCGACGCTGGGCGAGGCCGAGGAGGTCGCGCTCAGCGAGACCGCTGGCCATGCCGACCTGCATGACGGCCAATCCATTCTCGAGCTCGGTTGCGGCTGGGGCTCGCTGTCGCTGTGGATGGCCGAGCGCTTCCCGGCGGCGCACATCACCGCCGTCTCGAATTCCGCGCCGCAACGGCTTTACATCGAAGCGCAGGCGCAGACGCGCCGTTTCGGCAATCTCAGAGTCATCACCGCCGATATGAACGACTTCGCCATCGACCGGACGTTCGATCGCATCGTCTCCGTCGAGATGTTCGAGCACATGGCGAACTGGCGCGGCTTGCTGGCGAAGGCGCGCGGCTGGCTCAAGCCCGACGGGCGGCTGTTCATCCATGTCTTCAGCCACGCCTTCGCCTCCTACCGCTTCGACCACAACGATGCGCAGGACTGGATTGCGCGGCATTTCTTCACCGGCGGCATCATGCCGGGCCACGATCTGATCCGCAGCTTCCCCGATCTCTTCTTAGTCGAGCAGGAATGGCGCTGGAACGGATCGCACTATCGCCGCACCGCTCTCGACTGGCTCGCCAATTACGATCGCAACGCGAAGGCGATCGCGTCGATCCTGCGCGACGTCTACGGCGCGGACGCCGCGTTGTGGCGCCGGCGCTGGCGCATGTTCTTCCTCGCGACGGCGGAGTTGTTCGGCTATGCGGGCGGCAATGTCTGGGGCGTCAGCCACTACCAACTGAAGCCGGCGCGGATTTGACGATCAGGATCGCCAGCGCTTTGGGACCATGCGCGCCGAGTTCGAGCGTCTGCTCGATATCGCCGGTTCGCGAAGGTCCGC
Organism: Rhizomicrobium sp.; assembly: GCA_035601715.1. Classification (GTDB taxonomy): domain Bacteria; phylum Pseudomonadota; class Alphaproteobacteria; order Micropepsales; family Micropepsaceae; genus Rhizomicrobium. The sequence goes on along the minus strand of DATNNS010000367.1, from coordinate 3,617 downwards.
TGACGAAGTTGACGGTATGGGGCAGGACACCGGCTTGGGCCAACGCATTCTCCATGTGCGGCATGATCGTTTCGGCATGCACGACCGCGATTTCCAGCCCGGGCCGGAAATGCCACGATGCCGGCGCGCCGGCCTTCGCAAAATAGGCCAGTGTTCCGGTCTCGGCGATGCCGAAGTCGGCTTCGGCCAACGCCGCATCGTCCGGACCGGGCGCTGCGCGCTCCACGGTCAATCCGGGCGCGTGCTCCCACGGCAGCCCGCCAAGTGCGCTGCCGTCGGGCACATGCACGATGGCCGGCAGGTTCTTCGAACGCAGGATATTGGCGATGGCTTGCGGAATGTCTGACGCGTGCTCCAGCACCGTGATCTCCGCATGAACGGCCGCGGCCTGCGCTGCGAATTGCGTCGCGAGATCGCCGGACCGCGTGGGCGCGCGGTAGAGGGGAGGCCGCGGCGCATTGCTGACGCGCCGCGCGCGGATGCCGGCGAGAATGTCGTCGCGCGCGCTCATCGCCGCTTGGCCCATAAGTCGTGGAACGTCTCGCCCTGCGGCGCCGGAAAATCGCGCACCGCGAACCAGCCACCCATCAGCGGAAAGGCGCGAACAGCGCCGTTGCGCGCACGACGCTTGAGGAGCCGCGCGGCAAGCGCCGCTATCACGCGGTAGAGTCCCGGCCGCTTGGCCGCGAACGCCCACAGCCCGAGTCCGGCCACCATCGCTTTCGGCGCGAGCCCCGCCGCGTGTTCGCGCGCGCGCCAGTAGCGCATGATCTTGGGCAGCGGAATCTTGACGGGGCAGACCTCGGCGCAGCGGCCGCAGAAAGTCGAGGCATTGGCGTGATGGCCCGCCTCGGCGACACCGAGCAGGTTGGGATTGAGCGCGGCGCCGATGGGCCCGGGATAGGTCGCGCCATAGGCATGACCGCCGACCGCGCCGTAGATCGGACAGTGGTTGAGGCAGGCAGCACAACGAATGCAGCGCAGAACGTCCCCCGCTTCGGTGCCGATCAGGCGGGAACGTCCGTTATCGACCAGCACGACATGATAGTTCGCAGGCCCATCGCCGGTATCACCCGGTCCGGTGAAAACCGAGACATAGCTCGAAATATCCTGTCCCGTCGCCGAGCGCGTGAGCAGACGCAGCAGCACCGCGGCATCGTCGAGATCGGCGACGACTTTTTCAATGCCGGTCAGCACGATATGGGTTTTGGGCAGAAGCCGCGTCAGATCGCCGTTGCCCTCGTTGGTGACGAGCATGGCCGTACCTTCTGCGGCGCTAAGGAAATTGGCGCCGGTGATGCCCGCATCGGCCGCCTCGAATTGCGCCCGCAACATTTGCCGTGCCTCGGCCACCAGCGACGTGCGCTCGTCCAGCAGGCGCGCCGGATCGAGCGTGGTGTGCGCCGCGCGGAACGCGACGGCCACGTCCTCCTTGTTGAGATGAAACGCCGGCGCGATGATATGGCTCGGCGGCTCGTCGCGCAGCTGGATGATGTATTCGCCGAGATCGGTCTCGACGGGGACGATTCCGTTGGCGGCGAGATGCGGGTTGAGCCCGATCTCCTCGCTGACCATCGATTTGCCCTTGGTGACGGTCTTCGCGCCGGTCTCGCGCAGGATATCCAGGATGATCCCGCGCGCCTCCTTCGCATCGCGCGCCCAGTGGACATGGCCGCCGTGCGCGGTGACGTTGCGCTCGAATTCCTACAGCAGCGTGTCGAGATGGGTCAGCGCATAGTCGCGGATCGCGCGGCCCTGTTCGCGCAAGGCTTCCCAGTCTCCGTAACGTGCGATCGCATCGGCGCGGCGCTGGACGAAATGCGTGCCGAGCCGGCCAAGCGCGATCTTGAGCCCGGCATCGGACAGCGCCGCCCGCGCGGCTTGCGGAAAATCCTGCGGCCTCATTCGCGTTCGCCCAGCGCCGGTTCGCCGGCCATATCGGCAAGCACTTCGGCGACATGACGCACGCGCATCGCGGTCCCGCGCCGCTCCATGCGCCCGGCCAGATGGAGTAGGCAGCCGAGATCGGCGCCGATCAGCGTCTTGGCGCCGGTGGCCCGCGCGTCCGCGATCTTGTCGTCGGCCATGCGTTCGGAGATCTCGGGATATTTGACGCTGAATAATCCGCCGAAACCGCAGCAGATTTCGGGCTCTTTCAATTCGGCAAGCGAGAGACCTTCGACCGTGCCCAGCAATTTGCGCGGCTCGTCTTTCACCTTCATCTCGCGCAGGCTCGAGCAGGAATCGTGATAACAGGCGCGCGTCGCACAGGCGGCGGCAACGCGCTCCATCCCGCATTCGCGCACCAGGAACGAGACCAGCTCGTGGCTCTTCGCCGCCAGCGCGTTCGCGCGCGGCGACCATGCCGGGTCGTTTGCGAGCACTTCGGGATAATGCTTGCGCAGCATGCCGGCGCAGGACCCGGACGGTGCGACGACGTAATCGAAGCCCTCGAACAGGGCGATGACCTGCCGTGCGATGTCGGCGGCATCTTTGTCCGCGCCCGCGTTCCACGCCGGCTGGCCGCAACAGGTCTGCGCGCGCGGCACCTCGACCGAGCAGCCCGCGGCTTCGAGCAGTTTGACCGCCGCGAAACCCACTTGCGGGCGTGCCAGATCGACAAGGCAGGTGACGAACAGACCGACGCGCGGTTTGGCGTTCATGTCGAACCGGCCGGCAAGCGGCGGCGGCGCTTGTGTCCGGGCATTCCGGCGCCCAGCGCATATGTCGCCTGCCGCAGATAATTCATGAACGTTTCGCGATCGTTGATCGTGGCAAGCTTGGTATAGGCGATAACCTCGCCGATGCGCACATGCACTTCGGTGCCGATGCGGTCGTGCACTTCCTTGAACAGCAGAGACAGGCGCAACGTCATGCTCACATGGCTGGCGAGCTGGAACAGCCGGCTGTTCTGCCCTGCGAAATAGACCGGCACAACCGGCGCTTTCGCTTGCGCGATCAGCCGCGCGGTCAAATTCTTCCACTCCGCGTCGACAGCGTGCTTGTCCCACGGTTTGGGCGTGGTGGACACGCCGCCGGCCGGAAACACGATCAGGCAGCCGCCGGCCAGCAGATGCTGCTTGGCCGCCGCGCGTGATTTGAGATTGGTGTCGAGCGCCTCCTTGGTCTCGCTGAAGTCGACCGGCAGCAGGAACTGCTTGACCTCGTCGGCGCGGTTGAGCACCGCATTGGTCAGCACGCGGAAATCGGAACGTACGCGCGCGATCAATTGGCAGACGATCACGCCGTCGAGCACGCCGAACGGATGATTGGCGACGATGACGAGCGCACCGGCGCGCGGCAGCCGCGCCAACGCATCCTCGTTGGTCACGATCTTGAGGTCGAGCCGACGGATCGCCGAGTCCCAGAAACTCTCGCCCGGTACCGGATTGGCGCGGTGATCGTCATAGAGCCGCTTCAGCCGCGGCTGGCCGGTCATCCGCTCGATCAGCCGGATGAGGAACCGCTTCAACCGCGGATCGTCCGCCGAGGCATAGGAGAACGAGTCGGTAGCGTCGGCCATGATGTGGGAAGTGTACAACGTTGGTTTGACGATTGGTTATACCCTCCCCTTGTGGGAGGGTCGAAAATGCGAAGCATTTTCGGGGAGGGGGGCG
>DATNNS010000366.1:0-9734 GCA_035601715.1 Rhizomicrobium sp. | reverse complement strand
CCTGTCGCCGTCGTCGCCTCGCGCCAAATCGGTCTGTTGGCCGCGCTGTGGCCGATCGCCGTGGGCACGGCCGCGCAGACGATCGTGCCGTGCGCGTCAAGCCGCGTAATGTCGGTGAAGAAGGAAAGACCGTGTAGCGCTTGCGCCAGATCGTGATTGCAGTCGGGTGATGCATCGCGCACGGCGCTCATATTGCCGAGCGCGCGCAGAATCTGGTCGGCCGAGGCCAGCATGTTCTGTTCGGGCGTGGCGGCGGCGCGAGCGGTCTGCGACAGCTGCTCGCGCGCTTCCACCACTTCGTGGCGGGCGCGATCCATGCCCTGCAGCACGCTCCACACGGCGATGGGCAGCAGCGCGATGGTGACGGTGACGAGAAGACGGATCCGAAGCGACCAGCCGCTATCGCTCGGCAGGTCCTTTGGTTCGTTTTGCAGGGCCGCCGGCAGTTCCTTGGGCCGGAGCCAGCCGATCCAGCTGCGCCATGATCTCATGAGCGGCATCTCCTTTCGCCGCTTTCGATTCTGTTGCCGGGAGCGGTTCCTCGCCTTCCAAGACGGACAACAACGACTTGCGGGCCCGCGCAACGCGACTCTTTACCGTGCCGACGGCGCAATTGCAGATCGCTGCGGCGTCCTCGTATGAAAATCCGCCGGCGCCGACTAGGATCAGCGCCTCGCGCTGCTCGTCCGACAACACGCCCAGCGCGCGCGCGGTATCCGACAATTCCGCCGCCCAGGTTTGCTCGTTCGACAGGCCGGGGATGCGCTCGGCCGCGTCCTGATCCCACGGCGCCTGGCGCCAGGCGCGCCGCCGGTCGGAATAGAACTGGTTGCGCAGGATGGTGAACAGCCATGCTTTCAGATTTGTACCGGCGGTGAACATGTTGCGCGCCTGCCAGGCTTTGACAAGCGTCTCCTGCGCCAGATCGTCGGCGGCCTCGGGATTGCCGCACAGCGAGCGGGCGAACGCGCGCAGGAACGGGATGAGCTCCAGCAGGCCGTTCTTGAAAACGTCGTCCGGGCCGGTTGCCCGCGCGGCGGGTTGGGTTTGGGAATCCGTCGTGATCACGGCTTTTTGCTCTCGCTTTTGCCGTCTTCGATTTTTTGCAGGAGGTCGAGAAAGTCGTCGGGCACCGGCTCGCGCACGACGGTATCGAACATCCGGCGCAGTTCACGGCCGATCGCGCGCTGGCGCGTCCGGACCGTGCGATTCTTGTCCTGATCGTTTTTGTCTGTCACGAAATCCCAGCCCTGCCGTCGTGTAGCGGTTGTCACTTGTATATCTCCCGGAAATCGTAGCAAATTCCGGCACGACCGCGCCGCCTCCCGCGGACGGTCCTTTTCCCGCACGTACAAGCCTGAAACGCCCCTCCTTTCAGATGGTTCCCGGAAGGAACTATTTGCTTGGACGTCCGTTACGGGTCCAAGCTTGGCTTGGTGATCGAAGGAGAGGCTCTATGACGACGGCTCAGACGCTTGCGCCGCATCTGCCCTATCTACGCCGCTACGCCCGGGCGCTGACCGGCTCCCAGACGAGCGGGGACGCTTATGTTCGCGCCGCGCTGACGGCCTTGCTGGCCGGCGAGCAGACCCTGCCTGACGGATTGGCGCCGCGGGTGGGCCTGTACCGGCTGTTCCACACGATCTGGTCCAGCCCCGCGAGCCGCTACGACGACGGGCTCCCGCAAGCCGAGACCGCGCCGACTCCCGAAGGCCGTCTGCTGTCCTTGACTGCCGAGCGCCGCGCGGCCTTGCTGCTGACAGCGGTGGAGTCCTTCACGCTGGAAGAAGCCGGCGCCATTCTCGATGAGCCGGCCGAAGAGGTCGAGCGCGCGATCCTCGACGCGCAGCGCACCATCGAAAGCGAACTGGTGTCGCGCGTACTGATCATCGAGGATGAGCCGATCATCGCGCTCGATCTGGAAAATCTGGTCACCGAGCTTGGCCACGAAGTCGTCGCGACCGCGGCGACGCGCGAGGACGCGGTGCGTCTGGCGCATCTCAAGAAGCCGGGACTGGTGCTCGCCGACATCAATCTGGGCGAGGGCGGTTCGGGCATCGATGCGGTCAACGATATCCTCAGCGGCTTCGACATTCCGGTGATTTTCATCACCGCTTATCCGGAGAAGCTGCTGACCGGCGAGCGGCCCGAGCCGACCTATCTGATCGCCAAGCCGTTCCTGCCCGAAACCGTGCAGGCGACGGTCGGCCAGGCGCTGTTCTTCCACCCGATCAAGCGCAAGGCCGCCTGAACGTTTGAATTTACAATTGCACCGCGCGTCCGCCTGGCGGACGCGCAGAACCCAGAGGCTTAGAAAATCATGGCTGCGAAAAGCAAGAAAGCCGCGAGCGGCAAATTGGACAAGCGGCTCGACGCGCTGGTTTCCGATCTCGAAGCGCTGCAGAGCGATGTTCGCGGCCTGGCCCAAGGCGCAGGCGTCGAAGCAGGCTCGCGCATCAGCGAGGCGCTGAAGGCGGCTGAAGCGCGCGTCGCCAATGCGGTGCGCGCGGCGGAAGATGCCGCGACCCAGGCCGTGGGCGAGGCAGAGGACTGGGCGGTCGACAACATGGACTCGCTGCGCGACACGGTGCGCGAGCAGCCCCTGACCGCTTGCCTGGTGGCGGCGGGGATCGGCGCGGTGTTCGGCGTGCTGTTCCTGCGGCGCTGACGGCTGGCGCTCAGGCCGACCGGTTCAGGACGGCTTGCTTTTTGTTAGAGTGCTGCTTCTGGCATTCAACTTCCTATCAAAAATTCCCGCGGCTCGAATGATCCATAATTTATAATGGTTGCAATGGCTTATAAAATAAATCGCAGCCCGGCATATTTTTTCAAAGTTTCTTGGAACGTAAATATCGGCTCATCGTTCTAATAGCCGAGCGGACGTCTGGTCCGGTACGCCCCAGCCCCTTCGACACCCCGCATCGGGTGTCCGCTCAACTCCTCCCAAAACCAGCACTTGCAAAAGTGCTTATTTGCAAAAGACGTGCGGCGGAACTCGTTTCCAGACCACCCGTTCCCTTGTCCGGCGCGACCACGGAGACATTCATGACCATCGGAGACCCGGTTCATCAGGCCGATGAGGACAACGTCTCCCGCAACCTGCGTACGACCGAGGCGCGCCAGGGCGTAGCCACCGGCCGCGTCGTGACGGTGCTGGCCATCAGCCTGCTGCTGGTCGTGGCGATCTTCGCGGTGATGTGGCTGATGCGCTGATCAGTCCTTGGCGCGCTCGACATAGGAGCCGTCTTCCGTCAGCACCACGATGCGCGTGCCGGTCACGATATGGGTCGGCACCATGGTGCGCACGCCGTTGGACAGCATCGCCGGCTTGAACGAGCCGGACGCCGTCTGTCCCTTCATCACCGCTTCGGTATCGACCACCTCGAAGGTGAGCCGCGCCGGCAATTCCATGGCGATCGGATTGCCGTTGAAGCTTTGCAGGCGGACTTCCATGTTCTCCTGCAGATAAGGCTGGCGGTCGCCGATCACGTCGGCGCCGACATGGACCTGGTCGAAGGTTTCCGGATCCATGAACACGTCATGGTCGCCGTCCTTGTAGAGATACTGGAACGTGCGTTCCTCGACGAAGGCCTTTTCCAGGCTGTCGGTGGTCTTGCAGCGCTCGACCACCTTCACCCCGTCGGAGATGCGGCGCATTTCCAGATGGGTTACGGGCGTGCCCTTGCCGGGATGGATGTTCTCCGCCGTCAGCACGACATGGAGCTTGCCGTCCTTCTCGATGACATTGCCTTTGCGGACGGAGCTGGCGATAACCGAAACCACGTTGAACCTCTTGCGAAAGCCGCGCGGCGTATAGCAGGCGCGGACAAAACGGCCAAGGGCACCGCGACATGAGTCCATCCCCCTGGTGGTCGGCCCAAATCCACGCCGACCGGCGGCCGGCCCTGCTGGCGCGGGGACGGATCAGGGGCGCGTTGCGCCGCCGGTTCGAGGAACAGGGTTTCAGCGAAGTGGAATGCGGCGCGCTGGTCGTCTCGCCCGGCAACGAGGCGCATCTGCACGCCTTTTCTACGGCACTGGTCGGGACGGATGGCGCGCGAAAGACGCTTTATCTGCACACCTCGCCCGAATTCGCCGCCAAGAAGCTGCTCGCGGCCGGCGAGACCCGGATCTTCGATTTCGCCCGCGTCTTCCGCAACCGCGAGCGCGGCCCGACCCACGCCCCGGAATTCACCATGCTCGAATGGTATCGCGCGGGCGAGGATTACGACGCGGTGATCGCGGACAGCCTGGCGATCCTGCGTCTCGCCGCCGACACGACGGACGCGAAGACGTTCTCTTTCCGCCGCAAGGAGTGCGATCCGCGCGCGCAGGCGCAACGCCTGACCGTGGCCGACGCGTTCACCCATCTGGCCGGCATCGACCTGCTGAAGACGCTGTCCCCGGATGGCGCGGGCGACTGCGAGAAACTTGCCACCGCCGCAAAGCGCGGCGGCATCGATGTGGCGCAGAACGACAACTGGGCCGATATCTTCTCCAAGGTGCTGGTCGCGCGCATCGAGCCGCGCCTCGGCATCGAGCGCCCGACCGTTCTCTACGAATATCCGCGCTGCGAGGCCGCGCTGGCGCGCGCCACGCCGCACGACCCCCGCGTGTCCGAACGCTTCGAGCTCTATATCTGCGGCGTCGAACTCGCCAACGGTTTCGGCGAGCTCACCGATCCGGTCGAGCAGCGAAAGCGGTTCATCGCGGAGATGGACGAGAAAGAACGCATCTACGGCGAACGCTATCCGCTCGACGAGGATTTCCTCAGCGCGCTTTCGAACATGCCGCCGGCCTCCGGCGTGGCCATGGGATTCGACCGACTTGTAATGCTGGCGACGGGTTCGCGAAAACTGGATGACGTTATCTGGACGCCGGCGCCCGGCGGAATCGATAATGTCTGAAATGGAGAGAGCCGATGCATAGGAATCTCTTGGCCGTCGCGACCATGCTGATCGCCGCGTTCGCCACGCACACCGCCTCTGCCGCGCCCAGCTTCGATTGCGCCAAGGTGACAAGCGCGGTCAACAAGCTGATCTGCGCCTCGCCGGAATTGTCGGCGCTCGACGCCAAGCTCGCGAAGGATTTCGACAACACGAAATTCCAGGGCGGGATCGACGCCAAGGCGTTGCGGGCGGAAGAGGATGCGTGGCTCAAGAACGTCCGCAACGCCTGCGCCGATGCCGCCTGTCTCAAATCGACCTATGAAGCGCGCGACACAGCGTTGCTCGACGAGAGCGAACGCGCCGCCAGTCCCGCGCGTTATGACGAGACCCGGCCGTTCCCCACCGATCCGGCGCGGCTTGCGGATGCCAGATCGCTGATCGGAAAATCCTGCGCGAACATGCTCGGCGATGGCGGCTGGAAGCTTCCGGGTTACGCAACGCCGAAAGGCTTTCTCAGCGTGTTGCTGAACGGCGATGTCGTCTTGCCGCTGGAGAAGGGTGGCGCACGCTTCGCCTTTCTCATCGAGGGCCAGGCGAGCCCGTCCTGCAAGATCGCAGACGTCGTCGCGCTGCCTGACGCCGCCCACGCCGACGCCTTCCTCGCATGCTCCATCGCCGATATGGATTCTTATGGATTCGGCATGCGCCTCGCCGGCCACAAGGACGTCGTCGGTTATTGGACGGTCATGGACGGCCGGCTGATGCGTCAGCCCATCGGCGTCCTCGGCGGCAACATGCACTGCCAGGAACCGGAGAACGGAGAATAACCTACCGGTACTCCTCGTTCGCCGCCTCAAGCGCCTTCGCGCCAGGGCACAAATCCTTCTCGCCCAGCGCGTTCAGTGGCGTCGCCACCGTGTTCAGATGCGCGTGGAGGTCCTGGGCCTCGTTCTCGATATAGAGCAGCCCGGTGACGACTTCGCCCTTGGCGTGATGCTCCTGCAGATAGGCCATCGCCTTGGCGCGGTCGTGCGGGTCGTAATCGGCATGGAGCTTGGCGAGCTTGATCTGCGAGCCGTCATGCTGCGTCACGGTCTCCACCGTGCCCGGCGCGTAATCGACCTTGATCTCGGAACGCGGCACGATGAAGTCGATGCGGTTGACCGCGTCGTTGTGCTCGCGCACGAAATCGTAGGACTTGGTCGAATCCGGATTGTTGTTGAACTGCACGCAAGGCGAAATCACGTCGAGGATCGCCGAGCCCTTATGCGCGATGGCGGCCTTCAGCAGCGGCACCAGCTGCGGCTTGTCGCCGGAGAAGCTGCGCGCGACGAAAGTGGCGCCGAGCAGCAGCGCGAGGCTGACGAGATCGATCGGGCTGTCGCTGTTGACCGCCGTCTTGCTGCGCGAGCCCTTGTCGGCGGTGGCGGAGAACTGGCCTTTGGTCAGGCCGTAAACGCCGTTGTTCTCGCAGATATAGACCATGTTGACGCCGCGCCGCACGCAATGGGCGAACTGTCCGAGCCCGATGGACGCGCTGTCGCCGTCGCCGGAGACGCCTAGATAGATCAGCTCGCGATTGGCGAGATTGGCGCCGGTGAGCACGCTCGGCATGCGGCCATGCACGGCGTTGAAGCCGTGCGACTGCCCCAGGAAATAATCCGGCGTCTTAGACGAGCAGCCGATGCCCGACAGCTTGGCGACGCGATGCGGCTCGATGGCGAGCTCGTAACAGGCCTCGATCAGCGCCGCCGAAATGGAATCGTGACCGCAGCCGGCGCACAGCGTCGAGATGCGCCCTTCATAGTCGCGGCGTGTGAAGCCGACGGCGTTCTTGGCGAGGCCGGGATGCTGGAACTTCGGCTTGGCGATGTAGGTCATTCGGCCGCTTCCTTGCGGGTGAGGCTCATGCGTTCGGCGATCGCGGCGGTGATGAACCGCGCGGTGACCGGCGCGCCGTCGTAATGCAGGATCGAGATCAGGCGCGCCGGATCGACGCCGCATTCGTTGACGATCAGCTTGAGCATCTGCGCGTCGCGGTTCTGCTCGACGACGAACACCTGCTCATGCGCGCCGATGAAATCCAGCACCGCGTCGGCGAACGGGAACGCGCGGATGCGCAGCGTGTCGAGATGCAGCCCCTGCGCTTCGAGCGAGGCGAGCGCCTCGTCCATCGCCACGCTGGTCGAACCGAAATGGATCGCGCCCCAGCGCGTCGCGGCCTTAGCTGCCCGGCGCATCGGCTGGGGAATGATGGTCTTGGCGGTGTCCAGCTTGCGCAGCAGCCGCTGCATCACTTCGGTGTAGTCCTTGCCCTCTTCGCTGTAGCGCGCATAGGCGTCGTGCGAGGAGCCGCGGGTGAAGAACACGCCTTTGGTTGGATGGCCGCCCGGCAGCGTGCGCCATGGGATCGCGTCGCCGTCGACGTCGAGATAGCGCGCGAACGGCTTGCCGGCATCGAGCTCGGCTGCGGTCATCACCTTGCCGCGGTCGTAGTGCCTGGAATCGTCCCACACCAGCGGCTCGCACAGCCAGTCGTTCATCCCGATGTCGAGATCCATCATCACGAAGATCGGCGTCTGCAACCGCTCGGCCAGATCGAAGGCTTCGGCCGCGAACTCGAACGACTCTTTGGGATCCTTCGGGAACAGCAGGATGTGCTTGGTGTCGCCGTGGCTGGCATAGGCCGCGAGCAGCAGGTCGGATTGCTGGGTGCGCGTCGGCATGCCGGTGGAGGGTCCGCCGCGCTGGATGTCGAAGATCACGGCCGGCACTTCGGCGTAATAGGCAAGCCCGAAGAATTCCTGCATCAGCGAGATGCCCGGGCCCGACGTCGCGGTGAAGGCGCGCGCGCCGTTCCAGTTGGCGCCGATCACCATGCCGATGGCGGCTATCTCATCCTCCGCCTGCACGATGGCGAATTTGTTCTGCTTGGTGACCGGATCGACGCGATGTTTGCGGCAATGCGCGGTGAACGCTTCGGCGAGCGACGTCGACGGCGTGATCGGATACCAGGCGCAGACCGTGGCCCCGCCATAGACCGCGCCCAGCCCCGCCGCATCGTTGCCGCCGATGAAGATGCGGTCGCCCACCATGTCGGCGCGCGCGACTTTGAGCTTGCAGACGCCGGCCAGATTCTGCTCGACATAGTCGTGGCCGAGCTCGACCGCCTGCTTGTTGAGCTTGATCAGCTTGTCCTTGCCCTTGAACTCCTCGCCGATCAGGCCTTCGACGACCTCGGCCTCGAAGCCGAGCAGGGCGGACAGCGCGCCCAGATAGATGACGTTCTGCAGCAGCTGGCGGTCGCGCGGCCGCGAGACGTCGAGCGCGCCGGACAGCCGGGTCAGCGGCACGCCCAGCAACGTCACGTCGTCGCGCAGCTTCTGCGTCGTCAGCGGCTTGGTGGAATCGTAGAGCAGATAGCCGCCGCGCTCGATCTCGGCGATGTCCTTGTTCCAGGTCTGCGGGTTCATCGCGACCATCAAATCGACGCCGCCGCGCCGTCCGAGCCAGCCTTCGCCCGAGACGCGCACTTCGTACCAGGTGGGCAGCCCCTGGATGTTGGAGGGGAAGATGTTGCGCGAGGCCACCGGCACGCCCATGCGCAGCACGCAGCGCGCGAAGAGTTCGTTGGCCGAGGCCGAGCCCGAGCCGTTGACGTTGGCGAACTTCACGACGAAGTCGTTGGTGGCTGCTATCGGCTGCATGAGCTGGCTTGCGCGGTTTCGAGGTAGAATTTCTTCATGTCCCAGGCGCCCGTGGGGCAGCGTTCGGCGCACAGCCCGCAATGCAGGCAGACGTCCTCGTCCTTCACCATCACCCGGCCGGTCTTGAGGGTGTCGGAGACATAGAGGTCCTGCGTCTTGTCGGGCGCGGGCGCCGTCAGGTGCTCGCGGAGCGCGTCTTCCGGTTCATTGGACGTGAAGGTGATGCAGTCCATCGGGCAGATATCGACGCAAGCGTCGCACTCGATGCAAAGCTGGCCTGTGAAGACAGTCTGCACATCGCAATTGAGGCAGCGTTCGGACTCTTTCAGCGCGAGTTCGACGTCATAGCCAAGCTCGACCTCGGCCTTGATGTCGCGCAGCGATACGACCTTGTCGCGATGCGGCACCCGATAACGCTTATCGGGCGCGATCTCGTTGTCGTAGCTCCACTCGTGGATGCCCATCTTCTGGCTGGAAATGCCGACATGCGGCGCCGGTCGCGCGCTGACATCTTCGCCGCGGCAGAAGCGGTCGATGGAGATCGCCGCCTCACGGCCATGCGCCACCGCCCAGATGATGTTCTTTGGCCCGAAAGCTGCGTCGCCGCCGAAGAACACTTTGGGATTGGTCGAGACCATGGTCGCGGGATCGACCTTGGGCATGTCCCATTTGTCGAACTCGATGCCGCAATCGCGCTCGATCCAGGGAAACGAGTTTTCCTGGCCGACGGCGACAAGGACGTCGTCGCAGGGGAAAATCTCGTCTGGCTCGCCGGTCGACACCAGGTTGCGGCGGCCTTTGTCGTCGCGCACCGCCTTGACCTTCTCGAACACGACGCCGGTCAGCTTGCCGTTGTCGTGAGTGAATTCCTTGGGCACCAGGAAATTGAAGATCGGAATATCCTCGTGCATGGCGTCCTCCTTTTCCCAGGGGGACGCCTTCATCTCCTCGAACCCGGAGCGCACCACGACCTTCACGTCCTCGCCGCCAAGCACGATGACGCGCTTGCCGATCTTGTCGATATGGCCGAACGAAACGCTGGCGAGCCAGTCGATGCCGATATGGATGTTTTTGACCGCTTCCTCGCGGCCGGGAATATTGAGGTCGCGGCCGCGCGGTGCGCCGCAGCCGACAAAGA
>DATNNS010000365.1:0-2614 GCA_035601715.1 Rhizomicrobium sp. | reverse complement strand
GTCGGCGCGTCGTCGCTGGCAAGGAAGACCACAGCCGGCGTCACATATTCCGGCTTCAGCAGTGCGATCATTTCGGGCGGCATCAGATTTTCGGTCATGCGCGTGCCGGCGACGGGGCAGATCGCGTTGACCTTGATGTTGTCCTTGGCGCCTTCGAGCTTCAGCGTGTTCATGAAGCCGACGAGGCCGAGCTTGGCGGTGCCGTAATTGGTCTGCCCGAAATTGCCGTAGAGGCCGGTCGACGACGTGGTCACGACGATGCGGCCATATTGCTGCGCCTTCATGATGTCCCACAGCGCCTTGGCCGGCTTGACCGTGCCCATGACGTGGACCTGCATGACCGCGTCGAAGTCCTTGAGGTCCATCTTCGAGAAGCTCTTGTCGCGCAGGATGCCGGCGTTGGCGATCAGGATGTCGACGCGGCCGAACGCGTCCATCGTCTGCTTGACGAGATGGGCGACGCCCGCGTCGTCGCTGACCGAGGCGCCGTTGGCGATCGCGGTGCCGCCGGCCGCGGTGATTTCCTTGACCACGGCTTCGGCCGCCGCGCTGTTGCCGCCGGTGCCGTCGACCGCGCCGCCCAGATCATTGACCACGACCTTCGCGCCGCGCTTGGCGAAGTCCAGCGCATGGCAGCGCCCGAGCCCGCCGCCCGCGCCCGTGACGATGACGACCTTGCCGTCGAAGCGGATTGTCATGGGGAAACTCCTGTCGATGTCTGGCTGCGGGAGTGATGGCGGAAGAGCCGGAAACGGTCAAGCCATGCCCCACATCGTCATGGCCGCCCTTGAGGCGGCCACCCAGCAAGCGCGCATCTGCGCGCGAAATGACTCTTCACGCGACCGCCGACGCGGTCGCACTGGGTGGCCGGGTCAAGCCCGGCCATGACGAATTTTTAGTTGGAGACAGCAACGCGCGAGAACCAACGCTTCAGCATGGCGCTTGCCGGCTGCTCCACCAGCAAGAATAGCAGCCAGCCCCACACGACCGCGCCCGCCAGCACCACGATCGGGACGATCCAATGCCATTCCGGCTGCCACGCCGACCAGGGGCGGCCGAGCACCATCGCGCCGGGATCGGGCAGCCAGTGGAGCTGCGCGTGGCGCGCCGTCTGCAGCACGGCGAGCTGGCCGATATAGACGCAATAGGAAATCTCGCCGAGGAACAGCAGCGCGCGCGTCCTGAAGAATGTGGCGAGGAAGCCGCGATCGAAGGCGAGGGTGAGGATCAGCGCGATCTCGGCCACCGCGGTGAGCGTGTCGAACGGCGTGCGCGCCCAGCCGGTGCCATAGATCGACCACAGCAGCACAGCCAGCACGGCGGCTTGCGCCAGCGAGAACGCGTAATCGGGCAGCGCCGCGCCGCGCGCTTGCACGTCGCGGAAGATCACCGCCAGTCCCACGCCGATGGCGAAATCCGCCATGCCGCGGAAGATGCCGTTGTGGAAGGTGAGATCGAGGCCATAGCCGGTGGTCGAAAGATAAGCGAGGCCGCCGATCCCCGCCGCGACCAGTGCCAGCGCCGAGGGCCAGCGCCCGCGCGCGATCCACAGATAGGCGGGGAACAGCAGACACAACAGCCATTCGACGCTGACGAACCACGAGGCGCCGTTCCAGGTGAGCGTGGGCAGGATGTTCCACGCCTGCACAAGGAACAGGCTCGCGACGAATCCCTGCCAGCTCACGATCGGATGAGAGGGCTCGTCATAGATCGAGACGTAACCATAGTGCCGCGCCAGCGCGCGCAAGCCGATCACCATCGCGAGCATCACCAGCAGCATGGCGAGGTGCGGCGGATAAAGTCGCGTCAGCCGCGCCTTGAGGAATGGGACGTAAGCGCGGCCGCTCCAGAATTCCATCACCCGCGCGCCGTAGACATAAGTGAGCACGAAGCCCGACAGCGCGAAGAAGAACTCGACCCAGAGGTAGCCTTTCCCCACCGGCAGATCGAACCACTTCGCCCCGCGATAGCCATGCCCCTCGCAGAAATGAAACAGGACGAGGATCAACGGAGGGATGGCGCGCGCGCCGGCGAGCGCGCGGATTTCGACGGGGCGGGAGGGAGGATTCGCCATCGGCGCACTTTGTCATGACAAGCGGATATCGGCCATCAATCAAACCAAACTTGTCATCCCCGGCGAGCGCGAAGCGCGAGGAAAGGGGACCCAGGCGCTTACGCACCGGAAATGCGTACGGACCTGGGTTCCCTTTCCTCGCTCCACTGCGCTTCGCTCGCCGGGAATGACAACGCTGTTGCGTTGGATTGCACCACCTGGGTGGCCCGCATTCGCGGGCCATGACACTGTGATGTCGGGTCGAATCAAAGCGTGTGATGCTCCCCCACCTCCAATCCCTGCTCGGCATTCTCGCCATCCTCCTCGCCGCCTGGGCGATGTCGGAGGATCGCGGGGCGTTTCCGGTTCGGGCGGTGGTGGTGGGATTAGCGCTGCAGGTGGGGCTCGCGCTGTTGCTGTTGAAAGTGCCGCCGGCGCGCGATGCGCTGTTCGCGCTCAACGGCGTCGTCGATGCGCTGATGGCGGCGACGAAAGCGGGAACGAGTTTCGTGTTCGGATTTGTCGGCGGCGGCAACGCGCCTTACGCGATCACGAACGCCG
>DATNNS010000364.1:0-2179 GCA_035601715.1 Rhizomicrobium sp. | reverse complement strand
TTCTCAGGAGTTGGAGCCTCCGATCAACCCGGAGCGGTTCAATCCGACCCGGCGCCGCCGCTTCCAAGAGTTAAAGGAAATACCGTGCTATCCTGCAGCGCAGGAAATCACGTTGATTTGCGCGAACTTCCTGGTGGAGCTGAGGGGATTCGAACCTCTGACCTCCGCAGTCCAGCCATCCGCGCTTGACGGTGCCGCCGCTTCCGGTTCTGCCGGGGCCAAGTGCCGAAGGTGCGCGCCGCTGGAGATCCAGCCCTAGACCGGCACTGCTTCACTTGCCCTGCGCAGCGCCAGCGGCTCGAAGCTCTCGCCGGTCTCGACGAGAACCGCTGGGGCGGTAGAGGTTCCGTTACCCAGCTGCTCTGGACGTTCAAAAACACCACCATGCGCACTTCTGAAGGGCCTCCCGTCCGATGCATCCAACCCCCCCAATGAGGCCAGACTTACCGGACAGCACGCGATGTAAACCGGACACATCGTGTGCTAACGATAGCGGAAGCCAAGCGGCTTGGGGTCACGACAAGATTGGCGCCACGGCGTACGCTAACTTGGACAAAAAGGAAACACAGCAGAAGATCCATATATCTTTGAAGGCTCGGATCGTGCCTTGGATAGGCTTTCGAACAGCGCTGTGGACGATTGCCGGGACACCCTGGCCAAATTTCACGCCATGGCGACAATCAGGCATTCGCTGTCTAGCTGAGAGTCGCGTCGTGGCTTACCGACCCCTGTTAAGCGCTGACCAATGGGCGTCTTTGCTGGCGGCTCCAGCCGACAAAAGAAACTTGATCCGCCACGCCTCGCTGAGTGGCGAAGACTTGGACTTGATCCTCTCTAAGCGTGGCCATCGCAATCAGTTGGGCTTCGCCGCACAAATCTGCCTGATGCGATTTCCTGGACGGGCGCTGGCGCTCAATGAGACCCCATCGGCTTTGCTTGACTTTCTTGGCGACCAACTGGGCGTCAGTCCGGCTGTTTTTGCTGACTATGCTCGGCGCGACGAAACGCGCCGCGAACATCTAATTGAGGTTCAAGCCTATTTGTCTTTGCGCGCGGCGGCGCGCGAAGACCGACGATTTGCACTCCTGGCCGCGATCGATGCCGCGACGGCGACCGACAAGGGCCTACCCATCGGCGAAGCCGTCATTAAGAGCTTTCGCGATCGAGGCGTCTTGCTGCCCTCGGCCGAGCGCATGGATCGGATCGGCCGCGCGGGGCGCGCCATTGCGCGCAAGCGCGCTCTTCAGGCGATATTGAACGGGCGGACGCCCGCACAATTGGCGGCGCTCGACGCGCTGTTGGCGTTCGATTCGGCAATCCGCCAAACGCGATTTGGCTGGCTCGGCGCTTGGTCGGATTCTCCGGGCGCCGCCAATCTCAACGGCCTTCTCGATCGCCTTGATTTTCTGCGCGGCTTGGCGATGGACCCTACGTGCCGTGAGACGGTTCATCCCGACCGCTGGAAGCAGATTGTGCGCGAGGGCGACGCCGCGCCGGCTTGGCTCGCCGAGGATTTTGGCGCCGATCGCCGGCGCGCCACGCTTCTCGCCTATCTCATCGATCTGCAGGAACGGCTGACGGACGAGGCCATCCATATGTTCTGCAAGCAGATCGGCCGTCTCTTCGCGCGCGCCGCGGCGGCTTGCGAAGAGCGTCACAAGAGCAGCCGTAAGGAGACGACGGCGGCGTTGCGGCTCTTCCGCGACACGCTGCGCGTCCTGATGGAGGCCAACACCAATAACGGCGACGCAATCGAGATGCTGCGCGCCAAGGTGGGTTGGCGCAGGCTCGTCGATGCTCAGCCCTCGGTTGAGGCCATGGTCGCCGAGAAGGCCGTCAATCCGTTGCCTGTCGCCGCTCAGCATCACGCTGGTCTGCGCAGATATGTGCCGCGCTTTCTGGCCGCCTTTCAATTCCGTGCTTCGCGTCGGGGTGACTCTGTGCTTGCCGCGATCGAATTGCTGACCCGGATGCATCGCGAGCATCGGCGCGCGCTTCCCGACAAATTTCCGATCGGACATTTGGATGAGCCCGAGAAGAAGCTGATCCTCGCCGGCGGCAAGCTAAATCGGCCCCTCTACGAAGTGGCAACGCTTGGCGCACTTCGCGATCGGCTACGCTCCGGTGACATCTGGGTCGAGGGAAGCCGCGCTTATCGCCCGCTCGACGAATATCTGAT
>DATNNS010000363.1:0-3293 GCA_035601715.1 Rhizomicrobium sp. | reverse complement strand
GGTGACGGACAGGAACACAGCGGTGCCGCTCGATCCCCTGACGCAGGCGTTTCTCGACCAGATGGCGGCCGTGCCCGGCCCCAAGATGTGGGAGCTCGCGCCCGGCGAGGCGCGCGAAGCCTTCAACGCGATGATGCAGATCGTCGGCCCCAAGGACGTGCCCATCGGCAAGGTGCAGAACCTGACGATGCCGGGCGCCGGCGGCGAGATCGCGCTGCGCAGCTACACGCCGGTGGCGGCCAGGGGTGAGAATCTGCCGACGCTCGTGTTCTTCCACGGCGGCGGCTACGTGATCGGCAATCTCGATGCGATCGACGGGCTTTGCCGGATGTTCGCCAACGATGCCTGCGTCCGCGTCATCTCGGTCGACTATCGTCTCGCGCCCGAGAACAAATTTCCCGCCGCGGTCGATGACGCCTACGCGGTCGTGCACTGGATCGAAGCCAATGCCGCCGATCTTGGCGTTGACGCGAACCGCCTGGCTGTCGGCGGCGATTCCGCGGGTGGCGGGCTGGCGGCGGTGGTTTGCCAGATGGCGAAAGAGAAGGGCGGCCCGAAACTCGCTTTCCAGATGCTGCTCTTTCCGGTGACGCAGATCGGCAGCGAGACAAAATCGCTGCGTGAATTCGCGCAGGGCTACTTCCTGGAGCGCGCCACGCTGGACTGGTTCTACAACCATTATCTTCCGACCGGCGCCGACCGCGCCGATCCGCGTATCTCGCCGCTGCTCGCGAAAGACGTGTCCGGTCTGCCGCCGGCTTACGTGATGCTGGGCGGCTACGATCCGCTGCATGATGAGGGCCTGGCTTATGCCGAGAAGCTGCGCGCCGCAGGCGTCAGCGTCGCGGTCGCGGACTATCCCGATCTCGTGCACGATTTCATCTACATGCAGGCCGTGCTGCCGCAGGCGCCGGAAGCGATGAAGGCCGCGTCCGCCGCGCTCAGGGCTGCGCTGGGATAAGCTTGCCGGGATTGAGGATGCCGTTCGGATCGAACGCCTGCTTGATTGCGCGCAACGCCTCGATTCCTAGCGCGCCCTTTTCCTGCGCGATCCACGGCAGGTGATCCTCGCCCACGCCGTGATGATGGCTGATCGTGCCGCCATGCGCCACGATGGCGTCCGACGCCGCACGCTTGATCGCCTGCCATTGCGCGATCTCGCCGTCGAGCGCGCGCGGGAAGATGTAGGTGAAGTAGAGACTCGCGCCGTCCGGATAGGAATGGCTGATATGGCACATCACGACGCCGCGCGCACCGGGCCGCGGCACGGTTTGGTCGATCGCTTTTTCCAGTGCGGCCCGAACGGCCGCATACAACCCGTCGAGCTTGGACCAGCGCACCGCGGTCTCCAGCGTGTCCACGCCGACGCCGCGATCCATCATCGGATCGCGCAGATACGGTCCGTGAAAGCGGCCTTCATGCCAACGCGCGCCCGGGCCCGATCCGGCGGATATCGCGTCCAGCTTCCTGGCGATGGCGGCGAAGCGCGCGCGCGAATTTTTCACTTCGCTCTCGCCGCCTTCGAACCCGGCAATCAGCATCGCAGCAGTGCCGGTAATGCCGCGCGCCTTCAGATAGGCGTCGGTCAACCTGGCGGCGATGCCATGGCCGCGGCCGAGCGAGCCGAACGCGCGATAGAAACCGGTCTCTTGCGCATCGGAGAGGCGCAGCATTGCGACGGGGAGTTCTTCCTGCGCCGCTTGACGGATCGCCGCGATGCCGCTGGCGAAATCGCGGAACAGATAGCCGCGATAGTCCTTCGCGGCCGCGACCGGGCGTATGCGGATCGTCGCGTCGGTGACGACGCCGAAGATGCCTTCCGATCCGATCGCGAGATCGGTCAGCCGCGGTCCGGCGGCCGACGCGGGGAAGTCCTCGCTTGCGAACAATCCGCGCGGCGTCGCAAGCCTTGCAGACAGGAGCCAATCTTGCGGCCTGCCATAGCGGCTTGACTGCTGGCCGGCGCCGCGATGGGCGATCCAGCCGCCGAGCGTGGAAAACTCGAACGATTGCGGATAATGGCCCAGCGTCATGCCTTTTGCGGCAAGCGCCTTTTCCAGCGCCGGTCCGTAAACGCCGGACTCCGCGGTCGCGGTTTGCGAGACCGTGTCGATATCGAGCATGCTGGCCATGCCTGTGAGATCGAGCGTCACCACGGCCTTGAACGGCCCCCTCGCGGCGCTGACGCCGCCGACCACGCTGGTGCCGCCGCCAAACGGCACGACCGCGATATCGGCCTCGCTGGCGGCTGCGAGCACGCCGAGCACTTCTTCACGGCCGCGCGGATAGAGCACGGCGTCGGGCGCGACCGACAGGTCGCCGGCGCGCAGCCTGAGCAGATCGTGATAGGAGCGGCCGCGCGCATGGAAGGCGCGCTCATACTTGTCATCGCGCACCCGGTCGGCGCCGAGCAATGCGACGAATTTCTCCCGATCGGCGGGCAGCAACGCCGGCTCGGGCAGCGCGATCTCGTCGAGCGGCCGCGCCGGGGTGGCGAGCAGGCTCGGCATGCCGAGCTCGCCGGCCAGCCAGGTCCACATCTCCTCGCGTCCGGCGAGAGGGTTCTTGTAGCCGGCCAGTCCCCAGCCGTTCCATTGGATTTTCGTACGGTCGGCGTTCATGCGGTCAGCGTATCAGGTCCGGGCGATCAGCAGCGCAGATTGAGGGCGCGTGGTAAAATTTCGAATGTGGCGGGCAGGCGGCCGGCGCTTTCGCCGTCCACCTCGATAAGAACCGGCCTGCCGCGCGTCTCCGCCACCGGCGCGGCGACGATCTTGGCGCCGCGCAAGCTCCGCACCGCGGGATTGCTCAGATGTTCGCCGGTATAGATCAGTTTCATGTCGGCCATCGCGCGGCCTTTGGAGGTGCCGCCCATGATGATGACGTCGAACAGCCCGTCGTCGGGACGCGCGTGGGGCGCGACGCGCATGCCGCCGCCGAAATATTGCCCATTGGCGACCGCGACGGTCGAGATGCTCGCGATCTCGTCGAAATCGCCGTCAACACGGATGCGCACGGTACGTTCGCGGTAACGCATCATGCCGGCCAGGCTGTGGAACGCGAAGGCGAACGAGCCGCCGAACAGCTTGGCGATGCGCGCGCGATTGACGGAGTCCACGATGACGCCTGACAGCCCGAAGGAGCCGATATTGATGAAATAGCGCACCGTCGGCTCACCGTTGCGCGTGAGGCAGGTCAGCCGCCCGATGTCGACGGGCTTGATCGTCGCGTCCTTCAATCGGGCGACGGCGGCCGCCGCGCCGGGCGCGATGCCGAAGGTCTTGCGGAAGTCG
>DATNNS010000362.1:0-6124 GCA_035601715.1 Rhizomicrobium sp. | reverse complement strand
TGCAGCCGCTCGGTGCCGGTGAGATCGAGATAAGCTTCGTCGAGCGACAGCGGCTCGACCAGCGGCGTCAGCGCCCGCATCAGCCTGCGCACCTCGCGCGCGACCGCGACATACTTCGCCATGTTCGGCTTGATGATGACGGCGTCGGGGCACAGCCGGCGCGCCTGGAACATCGGCATCGCCGAGCGCACGCCAGAGATGCGCGCGATGTAACAAGCAGTGGAAACCACGCCGCGCTTGCCGCCGCCGATCATCACCGGCTTGTCGCGCAGCTCGGGATTGTCGCGCTTCTCGACCGCGGCATAGAACGCGTCGCAGTCGATATGGGCGATCGACAGCGTTTCGAGCTCGGGATGGGAGACGATGCGATGGCTGCCGCAGGATTTGCAGCGCCTGGCGCCGCCATCGGCGAAGCAGTCGCGGCAGAACGCGCTCATTTTGGCGCTTCAGGCCACAGCCAGGCCGCGCCGCGCACGCCGCTGGAATCGCCGTGGACGTTCTTGAGGATCGCGGGTGGCGCTTCGGGCGTGAAGGCATAGCGTTCGACGCGCGGCGGAAGCTCGGTATAGAGCGCATCCATATTGGACAGCCCGCCGCCGATCACGATGGCATCGGGATCGAGGATGTTGACGACGCCGGCGATAGCGCGGGCGAAGCGGTCGTAGAAATCCTCCATCGCCCCGCGCGCTTCGGCATCGCCGGCGGCCGCGGCTTTCTCGATGTCGGGCGCGGCAAGGTCTCGTCCGGTCTTCGCCTTGAACACGCGCGACAGGCCCGGTCCGCTGCACCACGCCTCGATACAGCCGGTGCGGCCGCAATAGCAGCGCGGACCTTCGAGTTCATCGGCGCGTGGCGCGGGCAGGGGGTTGTGTCCCCATTCGCCCGTAATCGCATGCGCGCCGGTCAGCACGCGTCCGCCAACGCAGACGCCGCCGCCGACTCCCGTGCCCGCGATGATGCCGAAGACAATGTCGGCGCCCGCGCCGGCGCCGTCAGTCGCTTCGGAGAGCGTGAAGCAGTTGGCGTCGTTGGCGACGCGCACCGGACGCCCGAGCGCAGCCGCGAGATCCTTGTCCAGCGGGTGGCCGATCAGCTTCGTCGCGTTGGCGTTCTTGACCAGACCGGTCTTCGGGCTGATCGCACCCGGAATGGCGACGCCGACGCTGCCGCGTTCGCCGAGCTTGGTCTCCGTATCGACGATCAGGTCACGGATCGCCCGGATCGTGTCGTCGTAGGAATCGTGCGGCGTGGGGATGCGATGGCGCAGGCGCTCGCTGCCGTCGCGCTCCAGTGCGGCGATCTCGATCTTGGTACCGCCGAGGTCGATGCCGATGCGCATCAGGCGAGCCTCGCGCGGATGAACGCGCCCGCGTCGCGCCAGGTTTCGGCGCGCAGATGCGCGTGCGGCGAGGGCGGCAGCAGCGGTTTCAAACGTTCGTCGCCGATCAGATGGATGCGGAACACATCCGGCGCGGATTCCGCCGCCGACGCAAGATGCTGGGGAATGTCGTCGACAAAGAAGACCGGCCCGCCGCTGCGCCGCGCCAAGGTCTTGACCGCCGCGCCCTTGGCGCCTGAATTCACCAGCAGCGGAAAATGCAGGCCGAGCGCCGCCAGGTTGCGCAGTCGCGCCGGCGCCTGGGCGGGCGTCACGTTGGAGAGCACGACGACGTCCATCGCCTGCGCCAGATCGGTCAGCACCTCCTGCGCATGCTCGACCGCTTCGAGCCAATCGAGCTCGTTGCGGAACTCGTCGAGCAGCGCCGTCACTTCGATGTCGAGCAGCGCGTCGCCATCGACCCGCTTCACATTGCCGTGCAGCCGGTAGCTGATCAGGTCGAGATAAAGGTCGCGGGCGCGCAGGAAACGGTCGAAGCCTTGCGCGAACTGCAGCAGCACCTCGTCGGCATCGACAATCAGCAGCGGCCGTCCCGAGCGGATGGGTACCGTCGCCGCGTCGATGTAGAAGTCGGGTTTCATTCGCCGCCGACCGCGCGGCGGGCGAGATGGACGTCGCGCGGACCGAGCGAATGCGCCTCGCAGAACGCGGTGAGGAGCGTGTCGTCGGCCAGCAGATAGTCGAGCACCGCGGCCAGCACATCGGCGTCGCCGGCGCGGTGGCGCAGATCGGCCGGGTCGATGCCGCTGGTCTGGACGAAACGGTCGATGACGTCCTGCGACTGCGCGAGGAACGCCAGCGCGTTGAGCGCTGTGATCTCGGCAGACGGGTTGCTCGCGCGCATCATCGCGGCGCCATCCAGGCATCCACCTTCGGATCCATCACCCTGCGCCACAGCGGCGGCAGCAGCGCGGTCAGGATCGCGCCGGCATAGCCGAACGGAAGTTCCGGCGAATCCGGCAGCGGCTCCAGGCATTGGTAGTGCCGCGTGGTGACACGGTGGTGATCGCTGTGGCGGCCCATGTTGAGCAGCGTCCAGTTGTTCATGCGCCGCGACGAGTTCCACGAATGCCGCGCCGCGAGCGGCTCCAGCTCGCCGGACGGCAGCGGGCGGCGCATCAATCCGTAGTGGGCGATGTAATTGAAGAATTCGAGCAGCACGATCGCGAGCACGCTCTGCGCCGCAAAGAATGCGAACGCCTTCCATCCCAGGAACGACACGGCGAACAGGACAAGCGCTTCAATGAAGAAATATCCCAGCATCCGGTTCGAGGAGCTGAATATTGCCTTGCCGCGCCGGCGCAAACGTTCGGCCTCGAATTGCCAGGCTTCGCGGGTCTGTCCGAAGGCCGAGCGCAGCACGAAGCGATAGGCGCTCTCGCCGCGCCGCGCGGTCGCGGAATCCTGCGGCGTCGCGGCGCGCCAGTGATGGCCGTGGATATGCGCGATGCGGAACTGCATGTAGCCGACGCCGGCCAGGAAGGTGAGGCCGAGCGCGCGCTCGACCGGCGACCGGCTGTGGACCATCTCGTGCGCCGCCAGCATGCCGAAAATCCCAGCGGTCAGTCCGACGGAAAGCGTGAGCCCGATGCTTTCAAGAATCGACAGATGCACAATGATGACGGCAGCCCACCCCGTCACGGCGATCTGCAGCGGGATGTAGAGCCAGGGCGTCAATCGATAGGCGATTCTATCGGCATTGATCGTTCCGGGCGATTCGACGCCGAACAGACCGTCAAAGCCCGCCAGGATGACCGGAAGCGCCGCGATCGGCAGGAATGTCCAGATGCCGCCCAGCAAAGTTCCCAGCGGAACCAGCGCGAGAAACAGGAACGGAATGGCGTAGCGCAGCGCTTTCATCGCCCGATCTTAACCGCGAATGCGCCGCAGCGGAAAACAGGCAATGTGGGGGAACAAGCGTTCTGCCCGGTCCGATTGCGGTGGAAAAGACCGATTCCCTTTAGGTGCGGTGTCCCACGACGTTGCCGGGGACCGCAAACGGTAAACGCCCAGGGCGTCAAACCGCCGAACACGGGCGGAAATCGTCAAGGGAGCGTTAAGACATCCGCCCTAATACTACGCAAAGCCGAGAGCGGCCGCGCATGCGGCACCGGGCGTTGGAGAGTCAAAGTCATGGATGCAAAAGCAAAAACCGTCCTGATCGTGGAGGACAACGAGCTCAACATGAAGCTCTTCCACGATCTGCTCGATGCCCATGGTTACAACATCCTGCAGACCAAGGACGGAATGGAAGCGCTCGACATCGCGCGCGAGCATCACCCCGACCTGATTCTGATGGACATCCAGCTGCCGGAAGTCTCCGGGCTCGAAGTGACCAAATGGCTGAAAGAAGACGACACGCTGAGGGCGATCCCGGTCGTCGCAGTGACCGCCTTCGCGATGAAAGGTGATGAGGAAGTGATTCGCCAGGGCGGCTGCGAGGCTTACATCTCCAAACCCATCTCGGTCACGAGCTTCCTCGATACCGTGCGCCGGTTCATCGGCTAAAGCCATGACCGCCCGCGTCCTGGTCGTCGACGACATCCTCTCCAACGTCAAGCTTCTCGAAGCGAAGCTCTCCGCGGAGTATTTCGAGGTCGTCACCGCCTTCAACGGGCTGGAGGCGCTTGCCAAAGTCGAGGCGCACGAGCCCGACATCATCCTGCTCGACGTGATGATGCCAGGCATGGACGGCTTCGAAGTCTGCCGCCGCATCAAGCAGAACCCCAAAACCGCGCATGTGCCCGTCGTGATGGTCACCGCGCTGGACCAGCCAAGCGACCGCGTCGCGGGGCTCGACGCCGGCGCCGACGATTTCCTGACCAAGCCGGTCGACGACGCCGCTCTGTTCGCGCGCGTGCGCAGCCTGGTGCGCCTGAAGATGATGACCGACGAGCTTCGCCTGCGCGAAGCGACGGGCCAGAACATGGGCCTGATCGATCCGGCCGATACGCTGATCGACAACGCGCCGACGGGGCGCGTCCTGATCATCGAAGACCGGCCGGAGTCGGTGGCCTGGTTCGTCTCGGCGCTGGCGCCGGCCAATGAAGTGCTCGCGGCCGATACGTTCGAGGAAGCGCTGGTTCAGGTGCGCGGCGGCGATTTCGACCTGATCGTCGTGAGCTTGGGCCTGCGCGGTTTCGACGGCTTGCGCCTGTGCTCGCAGCTCCGCTCGCTGCCGGAGGGACGCAATGTGCCGATCCTCGTGCTGGTCAGCGACGGCGACCGCCGCAAGCTGACCCAGGCGCTCGAGATGGGCGTCAACGATTATCTCACCCGGCCAGTGGACAAAAACGAGCTGATCGCGCGCGTGCGCACCCAGCTGCGCAAGAAGCGCTATGCCGACAAGCTGCGCCACAACGTGCAGCTCAGCCTCGAGATGGCGATCACCGACCAGCTCACCGGCTTGCACAACCGCCGCTATATGGCACGGCACCTGGATTCGCTGATCGAGGAGTCGCACAAATCGGGCAAGCCGATCGCGTTCCTGATCATGGACATCGACCACTTCAAGGCCGTCAACGACAGCCACGGCCATGACTCGGGCGACGAGGTGCTGCGCGAATTCGCCGGACGCATCTCCGCCAACGTGCGCGGCATCGATCTGGCCTGCCGCTATGGCGGCGAGGAATTCGTCGTGGTGATGCCCGACACCGACATGGAACTCGCGCTGACCGTGGCCGAGCGCCTGCGCAAGAGCGTCGAGGAAACGGCGTTCGCGATCAGCCGCGAGCCGCACGCGCTGCACATCACCATTAGCATCGGCATCGCCGGCTCCGAAGCCGGCACCGACAGCGCCGACGCCCTGCTGCACCGCGCAGACCAGGCGCTGTACCGGGCAAAGCGCGAAGGCCGGAACCGGGTCGTCGCGGACGCGGCTTAAGACTGACTACCCTCCCCTTGAGGGAGGGTCGAAAAAGCGAAGCTTTTTCGGGGAGGGGGACAGCTCTCCGATCTTGTGCAAGATCACGTCCAGCACACGCGACCTTTCCTTCAACACTTCCGTGTTCTGAAATCGCAACACCGTGAAGCCTTGTTCCGCGAGCCAACGCGTCCGTTTCTCATCATGCTCCACGGCGCGATCGAGATGATGCTGGCTGCCATCGAGCTCAATAATCAGCTTCAGCGGCAGGCAGCAAAAATCCGCGATATAAGGTCCGATCGGCTGTTGCCGCCGGAAGCGCGCGCCCGTTCTTGTGTCACGGAGCGCGAGCCAGAGCCATCGTTCCGGACCCGTTGCATTGTTGCGTAATTCGCGGGCATAACCGCGGTGGAACCGTTTGCTGCGCTCTGTCGGCAAAGTCCCCCTCCCCGAAAAAGCTTCGCTTTTTCGACCCTCCCTCAAGGGGAGGGTGGTTCTTTCTCCGCCGCTTCCCCCGCCACTTTGTCGATCACCTGCAGAAGCGTTTCCGGATCGTGCGCGCCTGAGACGGCGTATTTGTTGGCGAAGATGAAGGTCGGCACGCCGGAGATGCCCATGCGGTGGGCCGTCTCGTCTTCGCGCTCCACGATCTCGCGGTCGGCGCCTTCCTCGAGCAGGTCGGCGACGAGGGCGGTGTCCATGCCGGCGTCGCCGGCCAGCTCGACCAGCACGTCGAGATCGCCGATGTCGCGGCCTTCCTCGAAATAGGCCTTGAACAGCGTCTCGACCATCTGGTCCTGCAGATCGGCGCTGCCGGCCCAGCGGATCAGGCGGTGGGAGTCGATCGTGTTGGGTGTCTTGGC
>DATNNS010000361.1:0-3827 GCA_035601715.1 Rhizomicrobium sp. | reverse complement strand
CGGGCGAACTACACCAGGATCGGCGCGCAGATGGGCGTCGATCTGGTCGGCAATCCCGACCTGGGCTGCGACGGCGCCACAGCAGGCCTGATCCTCGGGCAATTCCTGAAGAACGCCGAGAGCCGGATCCGGAACGATCTGGCTGCCAACGATCTGGCGGATGCGCGCAAGGCGGTGAATGGCGGTTCGCACGGGCTGGATGCGTTCACCGACGCCTATCACATCGGCCAGCAGTCCTTGCCGGCCTGAACAGCGAATTGACCGCGCCGCCGCTGCCTCTTAAGCAACGGTCCATGTTGAACGAGCTGCTCCACAAGCTTGCCGGTCCCTCTCTGGCGCGCACCGCCCAGCCGCTGGCGCGGCGCGGCGTCGGCGCGGACGCGCTCACATTGATTGGCTTTGTGCTGGGTGTGGCCGCCATCCCCGCCATCGCGCGGCATGCCTATCTCATCGGTCTGGCGCTGATTGTCCTCAATCGTCTGTTCGATGCGCTCGATGGCGCCGTGGCGCGCCAGACGCGCGTCACCGGTCCGGGCGCGTTTCTCGACATGACGCTGGACCTGATCGTCTTCGCCGGTATTCCGTTCGCCTTCGCACTGGCCGATCCGCCGCGCGCGCTCGCCGCAGCGTTCTTGATATTCGCGATCGCGGCATCGGGTTCTTCCGGCATCTTCATCGCCGGGCTGGCGGCACGCCAAGGCACGCCGGCCACCGTCGCGCTCGGTTATCTGGGCCGCCTGATGGAAGATACGGAGCTGACCGTGGCGCTTGCCGTCGCCTGCATCGTGCCGGGATGGTTCAGCGTTATCGCTTATGTCGTGGGTGCGTTGTGTTTCATCACGGCCGGCGCGCGCATCGCGGCCGCCGTCGCAAGGTTTGGTGAGTGATGAAAGTCGTGATCGTCGGAGCGGGGATCGCCGGGCTCTCGCTCGGCTGGCGGCTGGCGCAATCGGGCGCCAGCGTCACGGTCCTCGAACGGGCGCAGCCCGGCGCCGGCGCGACACTGGCGTCAGCCGGCATGATCGCGCCGACGGCGGAGCACGGCGACGAGACCAGCGCGGAGGCGAAATTCGGCCGTGCCTCGGCGGCGTTGTGGCCCAGCTTCGCGGCGGAGATCGAACAGATGTCCGGCCGCAAGATCGGTTTCCGTCCCGAAGGCACGTTGTTGATCGCGCAGACCGGCGACGAGTTCGCGCAATTGCAGCGTCGTGGCGCATCGTTGCCGTCGATGAAAAGCCTTTCGACGGCCGACGCGCTGGCGCTCGAGCCAATGCTCGCGCCCGGCATCGCCGGCGCGCTGTTCGACCCGGATGAAGCGCAGGTCGACAATCGCGCCGTCGGGCTGGCGCTGGCCGTCGCCTTCATCCGCGCCGGCGGCATGTTGCAAACCAACGAGACGGCCGTGCGCATCGACGTGGCGGACAATCGTGCGGCCGCCGCCGTCTCGCCGTTCGCGACCTATCATGCCGACGCCATTGTGCTCGCCGCGGGCGCCTGGACGGCGCGCATCCAGGGCCTGCCGCCAAAGATCATGCCGCCGGTCATACCGGTGAAAGGCGAGATGATCGCGCTGGAGCCCGGCGGCCCGCTACCCACTCATGTCATCTGGGGCAACGAAGTCTATCTCGTGCCGCGCAACGGCCGGCTATTCGTCGGCGCGACAGTCGCTCGCGATGGTTTCGACACCAGCCTGACGGATGCGGCGGCGGACTGGCTGCGCGCGCATGCCGTGGGCCTGATGCCGGCGCTGGCGGAATGGGAGACGGCGGAGCATTGGGCCGGGTTGCGTCCCGGATCGCCCGACGATCTGCCGATCCTGGGCGCGACCGCGCTCGACGGGTTGTTCGTCGCAAGCGGTCAGTATCGCAACGGTATCCTGCTTGCACCGGCGATAGCAGAGGCCCTGCGCAGTCTCATTCTGGAACGCCGTTCGAGCGTCGATATTTCAGCCTTCGATCCTCGCCGGTTCACGAAGCCGTTGCTTGCCAAGGAAAGCAGCCCCGGTTAACCAGACCATGCGTGGGGCGCGGCTGAGGGGCGCTCGGGTTCGGGAATGGCGTATGGATTTGTGGGTATCGGCATATTGCTGCTCCTTCTGGGCAGCGAGGCGTTGCTGCATGGCGGCATCGGCCTGTCGAAATCCCTTGGCTTCCCGCCGCTCCTGATCGGGCTCGTGGTCGTGTCCGCGGCGACCTCGGCGCCGGAGCTTTCGGTCGCGCTGCAGGCAGCCCGCACCATGCCGGACATCGCGATCGGCGATGTGGTCGGCAGCAACATCGTCAACCTGTTCCTGATCCTGGGGCTCGGCGCGCTGATGCGCCCGCTGCCCAGTCCACCCAAAGTCGTTTTCCGCGACGGGGGCACGATGCTGCTGGCCGGCGTGGCGCTCGCGGTGATCGCGATGATCGGCGTCATCACGCGCCAGCTCGCGCTGTTTCTTTTGGCCGGATTTGTCGCCTATCTCGTGCTGTCGTTCGTGACCGAGTGGCACCGGCCGTCGCAACTATCGGCCACCGAAGAGCGCGCCCATTGCCGCACCGGCAGCCGCGCGCCGGGCCTCAACCTGTTCCTGGTCGTCTTCGGCGTCGCCGCGCTGTTCTTC
Source organism: Rhizomicrobium sp. (assembly GCA_035601715.1). Lineage (GTDB taxonomy): Bacteria > Pseudomonadota > Alphaproteobacteria > Micropepsales > Micropepsaceae > Rhizomicrobium. The sequence goes on along the minus strand of DATNNS010000361.1, from coordinate 1,225 downwards.
GGCGCACGCTGTCTGATCGACGGCGGCCTGGCGGTCGCCGATATCTATCATTTGCCGCCGGCGATGATCGCGCTCACCCTGATCGCGCTGGCGACGTCGGCGCCCGAACTGGTGATCACGCTCGTGGCGCTGGCGCGCCGCCACTCCGACATCGCGGTCGGTCATCTGATCGCCTCGAACATTTTCAACCTGCTGGTCGTGCTGGGGCTGACCGCGCTGGTCCAGCCGCTGGCGATCTCGCCGGTATTCGCGCATGCGGACATTCTGGTGATGGTGGGCGCGAGCGCGCTGCTGATGCCGCTGATGATCGCGTCCTGGCGATTGTCGCGCGCGAACGGCACGTTTCTTGTCCTTTGCTATGCGGGCTACGGCGCGTTCCTGGCGTGGCGGATGGGCTATCTCGTGCTGCCGCATTTCGGCTAAACACCGTCCATGGCAATCTTTTCACTGCACGCGACGCTCGCTGCCGACACCGCGTTCGTTGCCGATTGGGCGCTGTCGCGCGTGTTGGTGATGAACGACGCGCGCTATCCCTGGCTAATCCTCGTGCCGCGCCGCGCGGGCTTGTCGGAACTGCACGATCTCACAAATGCCGAGCGGGTGGTGTTGATCGAAGAGCTCAGCCGGGCGGGCGCCGCTCTGAAAACGCTTACAAACGCCGCGAAGATCAATACCGGAGCGCTGGGCAATCTGGTGCCGCAGCTTCACGTCCACGTCGTCGCGCGCTCGCCGGGCGACACGGCGTGGCCGGGACCGGTGTGGGGGCAGGGCGTCGCGATAGCTTACGAACCCGCCGCCCACGACGATTTTCTGGCACGCCTGCGGACCTTGCTTTAACGCCTTGGAAAGGTGGCACGGCTGTTGCCTTTAAGAGGGCAGGAGAACCTGAGCGCCATGCTGGCAGAAGCCGCACAAACCGCCTCGAACCGCACTGAGGTGCTCGCCGCCATCAAGCAGGCGAGCGCGGCAACGGGCTCGGATTTCAACTATCTGCTCGACACCGCCATGCGCGAGTCGAGCCTTAAACCGCAAGCCAAATCAAGCAGTTCCAGCGCTGTCGGCCTGTTCCAGTTCGTCGGCCAGACCTGGCTCGGGATGATCAAGCAGCACGGCGCGCAGTATGGTCTGGGCTCCTATGCCGACGCGATCTCCGAGAGCCCCGACGGCCACTACCATGTGGACAATGCCGCCGATCACCAGGCAATTCTTGCCCTGCGCAACGATC
>DATNNS010000360.1:0-2898 GCA_035601715.1 Rhizomicrobium sp. | reverse complement strand
CTTCCGGCCGGACATGCTGGACGAGCCTTAGCAAATCTGGCGGCGCGTGGCGGCAAGGCCGCGAAGCCCCTAAAGTCTCACCAGAATCGGGGGCCGCAATGGAAGTTCACGCACCGGACCGCGGCATTCACAACTGGCGCGATTTCCTGGTCCATATGGGGACCGTCTGCGTCGGGCTTCTGCTCGCGCTCGGTCTGGAGCAGAGCGCGGTGGCGGTGCACGAGGCGAATCAGCGTGCGGATTTGCGCGAGGGGCTGGATCTCGACACCCGCCAGGACCTGGTGGATTCCCTGCGCAGCGCGAAATATGCCGATGACGGGATCGCGTGGGCGGTCGTCAGGATCGGCCAGGTGCGCGCGGCGCTGGCGACGAACACTGCGCTTGCCGCGCGTCCGCCGGTCCATACCGACCTTTTCGACATCATCGACGATCCCGCATTCAAGGCCGCGAAAGCGTCCGGCCTGCTTGCGCTTCTTCCGCAGCGCGACGTTCTTGCCTATTCGGAAGCGGACGGGACCGTGGATCTCGTCGAGAAAAGTTTCGAGCAATCGCAATCGTCCCGCCAGAATTTGCGAGCGTTCGAGTTCGAATTCCGCTCCGCCAACGGCGCGCTGGATTTCTCCAAGGCAACGCCCGAGGAATTGCATCGCTATCTCGACCTGCTCGTGGATTCGGCGATGGCTTTGAACGCATTCCGCTTCTGGAACGAGCAGGCGTGGGGATTGGAGACGGCGTTGCTGCGCGGCGATCGCGATCTTAACGATCTTCACAAGGCGGAACGCGCCCTGAATAACCCGCCCGCGTCGCTAAAGATGCACTAGCATCGTCATGCTTCTGGAGCGCAGAATGATCCTCGTCACCGGCGCCGTCACCGCCAAGCCTGACACCATCGTCGAGATGCTGCGCGTGTCGCGCGAACACGTTCATCGTTCGCGCCAGGAGCCCGGCTGCATCAGCCATGATGTGTCGATCGACGCGGACGATCCGCGCAAGCTGCATTTCATCGAGCGCTGGGAAAGCGCCGAGGCGCTGAAGGTGCATTTCGCGGTGCCGGCATCGCGCGCGTTCTGGAAAGCGTTGCAGGAACTGGCGGCCGATCCGGGCGGGATGGCAATTTATGAGGCAGCCCTGATCAAGATTTGAGTCTGCAACTGCTGGCTGTCCGAATTCAATTTGACGCCCGCGTCATCGAAAGCCACTGGAATCCCGGCCGAAGGTATGCGTTGCTGCCACCAAATGATCGGCCGGGGGGCGTCATGGATGGCTTTCAGCATTTTCTCGCTGTCATCCTGGATTTCTTTCGCGACGGCTTCGCGCATGTCAACGCGATGCTGGGTCTGCTGATCGCGATCTATTCCGCCTATCGGATGTCGGAGTGGAAGGATCTATGGAAGCTCGCGCTGGGCGCCGTGCTGATCCACATCATCGCTTCGATCCTGATTCCCATGATCGATCACGACGCGCCGTTCCGCCTGCCGCCGCTGCTCGATGTGGAATTCTGGAAATATGCCTTCGCGCTGTTCCTGGGTTACATCGTCGCCATCGCGGCCTTCTTCTTCGTGAAGATCAATGTGCTCAAGGCCGGCGGCGGAGGCGGCGAGCATCACTGAGGGGAATTTGCGTGGGCCTGCCGGGACTTGGCGGGGGGCTGAAACCGCATCATGGTTTCCCGCGTTTAACCATTGTTAGGTTGCCATCTTCAGGGGATTTCCAATGGACTTCCAGCACCTGCTCAACACGATATGGGATTTCTTCCGCGAGGGCTTCGACAAGGTCAATGCGGTCGAAGGGCTCGTGATCGCCGTGGTCGCGGCGCTGCTCGTGCCGGCCTGGCACCGGCTATGGGCCGTGGCGCTGGGCGCCACCGTCGTCAACCTGATTGTCGACACGCTGATCCCGGTCGTCGCCTATCACCAGGGCTTTCGCCTGCCGCCCGTGATGGACCCGCAATACTGGCGCTACGCGCTGGTCCTGTTCGTCGGCTATCTGGTGGTGATCGGCGTGTTCTTCTTCATCAAGCGGCTGTTCCTGCGCGGCGAATAGGCTCAGGCGGCGCGCCCCTGCGCATTCACGTTGTAGAAGGTGCGCAGCAGCGTGGCGATCTCCGATGCCTTGTCCTTCGGCACCGCGTCGTTCAGCGCGTCGCGGGTGATTTTGAACGCGCCGGCGCTTTGCGCCTGGTCCGGGGACGGCCGATCGAAGCCCATGCTCCAGCCGCCGAACAGCCTGTCGCGGCCGGTGCGGTCGACCAGAATTCGCTGGGCGGTGTGGCGGTCGTCGTTGAGAATGCGCCGATAAGTCGTCTCCACCCCGTCGGCAGGGCCTTCCAGGACTTGCAGAAAGCCGAGGTCGATATAAAGAAGCATGCCGGTGACGTCGTGCTGCGGATTGGCGCGCCGGGCCGAGGCCAATATGGAATCGAGGTCCGCGGGACTGAGCGTGCGCGACGCGGCGCTGACATAAACGAGTTGACGCATGGATTATCTGCCTCGAAATTCAGGCCAACCTTGCACGGCGAGCTTGCGCAAAGATGAATCGCGCTCGCCGCGGTTCCATCAGATCAGATATCCATCATATGTTTAGCACCCTGCTCATCGCCAACCGCGGCGAGATCGCTTGTCGCGTGATCCGCATCGCAAGGCGCATCGGCATGCGCACGGTCGCGGTCTATTCCGACGCGGATGCCGGCGCCCTGCATGTCGCGATGGCGGACGAGGCCGTGCGCATCGGCCCGCCGCCCGCGCGCGAAAGCTATCTGAAGGCCGACGCGATCCTCGCCGCCGCGAAAGCGGCCGGCGCGCAGGCGATCCATCCGGGTTACGGCTTCCTCTCTGAGAGCGCGGAGTTCGCGGAAAGCTGTGCTGCCGCCGGCGTCGTCTTCGTCGGCCCTCCGCCCTC
>DATNNS010000359.1:0-6063 GCA_035601715.1 Rhizomicrobium sp. | reverse complement strand
GGTTCTGCACCGGCACGGATGGGCGCGCCGGCGCGCCGTCCAGATCTTCCTGCTCCGCCGCCTCCTTCAGCAGAAGCCCGAGCTTCTTAGGCCAGTCGGCGGCCGGCGCGACATAGATGTCGCGGAACCACGGCATGTTCTTCTTGTCGAACACATTGGTGCGCAGGAAATCGATGGTCGCGCGCACCGGCCATTTCTTCGCCGCCTCGCGCTGGTAGCTGACGAAGATGGGCGCCTGGAAGCGGATGCCCATGTCGAGCGGCACGAACGCCGGGTCAACCAGCGGCGCATAGGTCGGCAGCAGCGCAATGCCCGCGCCGTAGCGCACCGCCTCACCCAGACAGGCGGAGAGATTGGTGAACAGCACCGTGTGCTTGCCCGCATCCTCGCGCGACCAGCTCGCCCACGATCCCATGTCGGCGAGATAGACGGCGAGATCGAGCAGCCGGTGGCGGCCGAGATCGTCGATGCTGCGCGGCACGCCGTTGACGCGCAGATAGTCCGGCGAGGCGAACGGGATGAAATGCATCGTACCCATGCGCACTGCCACCGGATCGGCGTCCGACGGCTCGTAGTAATGGACGTTGAGGTCGAAGATTTCGCGCTTGTCGGCCGCGCTGTCATAGGCGCCGAACAGTTTCAGCTCGATATTGGGATAGCGGGCGAAGAACGGCGCCAGGAATCGCGTCATCCAGTAGGACGCGACGCCGTCGCCCATGAAGATCTTGCAGTCGCCCTCGACCCGGGCCGCGGCGCTCGACGCCTGGTTGGCGGCGCGCGTCAGCGCGACCTGGGCGGCGTTGGCATCGTTGAAGATGCGCTGGCCTTCGTAAGTCAGGCGCGGGCCGCGGCGGTCGCGGTCGAACAGCCGCACCCCGATCGCCTTCTCCAGCCGGAGCAGCCGGCGGCTGACCGTCGGCTGGGTCATCTTCAATTTGGCGGAGGCGCGGTTGAAGCTTCCCGCCCGCACGACCTCGAGAAAGACCCGGAAATCGTCCCAGTCGACACCCTCGGGGATGTCTTCGTCGATCTCCGCATAAGGTAATTCACTCATGCTTGTTTCCTGGATATGGTAAATGATACAAAATATCTGGTAGTAAGTAACGGTCTGTTAACGATGTTTGCCGTGGGCAGCAGGCGTAAAGCGTAGTCGGAGTTCCAGTATGAAGTCAAATCTCAACGATATCATATACTTAGCGTTAAGCTCGGAAACCAAATCACCATCGGCCAAATTGCCGGATGGGGGCACCTTATTCGTTCGTCACCCGAGCATCGCGGAATTGAGCGACCTCTATGCCCTGAGCCAACAGGAGATCTCCGCCAACGTCGCGCCGCTGGAACTTGTGCAGGCGGTGTATAAACACAACCCGGACAGCTTCTGGGGCATCTTTTTTCAGAAGGCCGAAACCCCCGAAAACGAAGCCCGCTTCATCGGCTATTACGGCTTCCTGCACCTCAACGCCGCGGGCAAGGTCGCGCTGGAAGACGGCACCTTCAACGGCGTGAACCCCGATTTCGGCCACCTGATCGAAGCGGGCGGCCGCCCGTCCATCGTCTATGTCTGGGCCATCGTCGCCAAGAAGATCGCCCGCATGTCGCTGCCGCTGATCGCGCGCGCGCTGGGCAAGGACCGCTATGGCGGCGTCCCCATCTACGCCAAGGCCGGCACCCTGGGCGGGCTTTCCGCCATCAAGGGCTACGGCTTCGTCGGCGCCCGGCCCAGCAGCATCGGGCTCGGCGACCTGTTCCGGCTCGATCCCGAAGGCGCCGAGGCGGAAACCGAGCGGGTCGTGAAGGAAGGCTTCAAATGGAACTGACGGCCCACGTCGCCTCCACGCCCGACGACATCGCCAAGGTCTTCGCCCTGCGCGCCGCCGTGTTCATGAGCGAGCAGGACTGCCCCTACGACGAGGAGTTCGACGGCAACGATTTCTGCGCCACCCACATGCTGGGCCTCGCCGACGGCGTGCCCGGCGCGGTGCTGCGCATCCGCTATTTCGCGGACTTCGCCAAGATGGAGCGGCTCGCGGTCCTGCCGCGCTACCGGCGCACGTTCCTGCCCAAGATCGTGGTCGACGCCGGCATCGAAGTGGTGCGGCGTAAAGGTTACCGGATGCTCTATGGCCACGCCCAGAAGCGGCTGCTGCGTTTCTGGAGCAAGTTCGGTCTCAAGCCGATCGGCAAGAACTTCCCGCTGGTGTTCTCCGACCACGAATATGTCGAGGTCTGCGCCGAGCTCGCGCCGCACGAGGAGGCGATCACCATGATGAGCGATCCCTACCTGATCGTCCGTCCCGAGGGGAAATGGGATGCCCCCGGCGTGCTCGACAAATCCGCGGAGCGCCCGGCGACCAACCCCGTCGGCAAGCCGAAACCGCGCCCCGCCCATCCGTTCACGCAGGGCCAAGCACTTCCCACGAGACTGCCGGTTTCCGGCAACAGCGTGCCGTTCCCCAAGCGGGCGGCGCAGCACGGGGACTGAAGACCGTCAGATTTCGAGCACCGAGCGGACAGTCGTGCTTTCGAGAGTCGCGCCGCTCTCGTCGGCGATCTCGATCCTGCGGCCATCGATTTCGCGGCCGCTTCTCAGGCAGTCCACGACCAGGTCGCGGGCATGCATACGCGCTTCGAACTGAGCCGCTTCAAGATCGGGCAGCTCCGTTCCCTTGTTATCGCGAATGACGGTTTCGCCATCGCGGATATGGAAAAAGTAGCGCGGCATGCACAGCGTCTTTCCTGACACAAACGTAACCGCGCACATTCCATTCCGCTCCAAAGTTCCATATCCGTCTTTTGTTGAATCGGCGCGATTCATCCCCGGCGGACGCCGCCGGGGATGATGCTTTTGATTTATGCTTTCGCCGCCGCGATGTAGTTGTCGACCACCGTCTCCAGCACGGTCAGCGGAACCGCGCCGCAGACCAGGATCGCCTTGTGGAATTCGCGGATGTCGAATTTCGCACCCAGCGCCGCCTTCGCCTTGTCGCGCAGACGCAGGATGGTGAGCTTGCCCAGCATGTAGCCGCAAGCCTGGCCCGGCGTGATGCAATAGCGTTCGACTTCGGTGACGGCCGACGCCTCCTGGTCGCCCAGCGTGTCGACGTAATACTTGATCGTCTGCTCGCGCGTCCATTTCATCGCGTTGAGGCCGGTGTCGACGACGAGGCGCACGCCGCGGAACATCGCGTCGTGCATGTAGCCGATGCGGCCCCACGGATCGTCGGCGTACATGCCGATCTCGTCGGCGAACTGCTCGGAATAAAGCGCCCAGCCCTCGATATAGGCTGAGAAGAACGACACCTTGCGGATCATCGGCAGGTTGGCTTCCTGCTGGATGCTGAGCTGCAGGTGATGGCCCGGAATACCTTCGTGGTAGGTGAGCGTGGACAGCGTCCAGCTCGGCACTTCGGCGGTATCGCGCAGATTGATGTAGTACATGCCGGGCCGTTTGCCGTCGAGCGAGCCGTTGTTGTAATAGCCGCCCGGCGCGCCGGCCTCGGTGTAGGGCGGGATGCGCTTGATGACGAGATCGGCCTTGGGCAGCACGCCGTAATATTGCGGCAGCTTGGCGCGGATCTTCTGAACCTTCACGTTCAGATCGGCGAGCAGCTTCTCCTTGCCCGCGTCGGTATTGGGATAGCGGAACTTGGGATCGTCATACATCTGGCGCAACCGCTCGCCCACCGTGCCCTTCGTCAGGCCGAGCTTTTTCATGTCGGCATCGATGCGCGCCTGATAGTCGGCGACCACCGCAAGGCCTGTCTTGTGAATCTCCTCCGGCGACATCGTCGAGGTCGTCCACGAGATCAGCGAATCCGCGTAATATTGATCGCCCTTGGGCAGCTTCCAGACGCCGGCGTCATGCGTCGTCTTGGCGCGCAGTTCCTTGACCCAGGCGATGGTGCGGTCGAGCGCAGGATAGACCTGCTCGTTGACGATCTTGAGCGCCGGGCCCGCATAATCGCCCGCGATGTTCTTTTCCTTGGTGCGCCGGGCGATGGAGGTGACCATCACCGACTGATCGGGCGCCGTCTTGCGGATCGCATTCAACTGATCCAGCGCCTTGTCGAGCGCGAAGTCCGGCGGCATCACGCCGAGCCCCGCATCGTGGCGCGAAACCTCGATATCGCGGTCGAGCGCGAGGCCGACTTCGGACAGGCGCGCGATGTAATAGTCCGCGTCGGCCTTGTTCTCGACCGGCTGCTGACTGTCGAGGAAATCGGCGAACTGGCTGTAGAAGCCCGAGAGCTGGCTGATGATATAAGGCGAGCCCGCGCCACCCGGACCGTAATCGTAGCGCTGGTCGGCGACTTCCGTCGTCTCGAGCCCGTACATCACGACGTCATAGCTGATCTGGTCCTGCCCGCTGAGCGTGCTGCGGTCGAACGCCTTGAGGCGGCGCAGCTGGTCGGTGTTGGCGGCCTTGTTCACCGCGATGCCCTTGAGCGAATTGTCGTCGGTCTCGCCGCGCTCATGGGCGCGAGGGCCGACATCCAGGCCGAGCGACGTCGCGAAAATCGGCGAGCGGTCGAGCCCTTCGCTGACGAACTGGTCGAACAGCGCGTTGAGCGCCACGCTGCCGGATGCGGGCGCGGCCGCAGCCCCCAGCGCCACCGATCCGCCACAGGCGACAAACGTCGCGGCGGCAGTGCCCGACAACAGAACCTTGCGGCGATTGATCATGAAAGACTCCCCTGGCTGTTTGCAGAGAGCTAAGGCCCGTCTGCGCCCACCGCAAGGGAAGCCAGGTCGACCGCCATGGTAAATTCCTCAATTTCGCGTGTTTTTGACTAGTTTGGACGCTCTGCAAAGGCGGCGGGGCGGCAATGCAATCCCTTACTCAGATTCCCGCACCCAGGTCGACGAACGCCTCCGCCAGCGGCGCGCTGGATTGCGGCTGGCGGGGCTGGGAGAGGTCGCGCACCAGGCGGTCGATCTGCACCGCGATCTCCGGCACCGCCGTGATCTCCCACCACGCCGGGCGCGTCAGCGGACCGAGCGCGAACAGCCAGGTCGAGGCGCGGCCCTGCGCGTCCAGCGCCGCGCAATCGTCGGTCTCGATGCCGAGGCCGAGCGGGTCGGGAACGATCGCGCCGCGGCGCCGCAGGTCTGCGATCAGGGGAATCGCAAGCCGCGCGAGATCGCTGCGCGGTCCGGTACAGTTGATCGCGCGCGAAACCGCGAGCGCGCCACCCGGCAGGACGATCTCGACGCCGTCGATGGTCTCGCGATAGCCCTGGATGCGCCCGGCGGAAATGCGCAGCTGTCCGCGCGCGATCATGTCATGCAGTTTCTCCGCCACGCGCGGCGCCATGCGGTGGCGATGCACGTCCCAATGCGAGCGCAAATGACGCAGGAATTGCCGGCGCTGCTTTGAATCCCACGCATGCCAGACGCCGGCGATATTGGGCCGCACCGCATCGATCACGCGCTGCCACGCAATGCCACGCGCCTCAGCCGCTTTCGCCTGCGCGCGGATGAGCCGCATCACCGCCAGCGGCGACGCGGGCAGATAGGCCTTGAGAAACGGCTCCCACGCGCCGCCCGCCTTGTGCGTCGACGGCACCAGCCCATGGCGCGACAGCGCATGGACCGTCCCGCGATGGCCTTGCGCCGCGAGCTTCAGCGCGATGTCCACCATGGTGAGCCCTGTGCCGATCAGCGCGACGGGCGCATCGGCGGCGATCCCGTCCAACGCGCCCGGCGCCCACGGATCGGGCACGAAATGCGGCGTATCGTAGAATGCATCGTCCTTCGCCGGCGGCGGCCGCGGCGGCAGGTTGCCGGTCGCGAGCACGACGAGGTCCGCCTTGATCTCGCGCCCATCCTCCAGCACCACGCCGTGCGCCGGCGGATCGAGCGCGCGCACCGCCTCGCCGCGCAGCAATACGAGACCCGGCGCATCGGCGATGCGCTCCTGCAGATAGCTCCCGAACAATTCGCGCGAGACGAACGCCGCCGCCAGATCGCCGCCGCTCTCGGCCAGCGCTTCGTGCAGCGCGGCGGAATGTTTCGCCTCAAGCCATTGCGCGAAGCCGGGCTTCAAGCCCAGCTCCATGCGCG
>DATNNS010000358.1:0-7705 GCA_035601715.1 Rhizomicrobium sp. | reverse complement strand
CTCCTCGCTGGTCGGCATTTCATGCACCGAGGTGTCGCCCACGAAGACGACGCGGCCCTTGGTGAAGATCACGATCACGCCGATGGGCCGCTGGCCGCGCGGGGAATCGAGCACCAGCCGCACATCGTTGAGCGCCACGGCGTAGGCGCGCGTCACGCCCGTGACCATCGCGTCCGCATCGCCAGAAGCCAGCATCGAGGCGGCATAGACATTGCGGTCGTTGGTCACCATGCGCACGCAATCGCGATAGAGCAGTCCGCGCCGCTGCAGGCGGCGGTACAGCGATTCGATATAGGGCGCGGCATCCTGCGCCGAATGCGGCGCGCGGATTTCGAAACTGTGTTCGTCGATCCCGGCGCGGCGCACGCCGGCCTTGATCACGTCCTCGCGCCCGACCAGCAACGCCTTGCCGAGCCCGGAATTCTGGAATGCGGCCGCGGCGCGGATCACCGATTCCTCTTCGCCCTCGGCGAAGACGATCCGCTTGGGATTGGCGCGCACGCTGGCCGTGATGTTCTGGAACAGCAGCGCCGACGGGTCGAGCCGCGCGGTGAGTTGATAATGATAGGTATCGATGTCCTTCAATCCGCGCCGCGCCACGCCGCTCTTGATCGCAGCCTCGGCGACGGCGCCGGAAACCCGGCTGATCAACCTCGGATCGAACGGCACCGGAATGATGTAGTCAGGGCCATAGACCGGGCGCTGCCCGCGATAGGCCATCGCCACCTCGTCGGGAACGTCTTCGCGCGCCAGCGCCGCGAGTGCTTCGGCGGCGGCGATCTTCATCGCCTCGTTGATGGTTTTCGCGCGTACGTCGAGCGCGCCGCGGAAGATATAGGGAAAGCCCAACACGTTGTTGACCTGGTTGGGATAGTCGCTGCGCCCCGTCGCCACGATGGCGTCGGCGCGCACGGCCTTCACATCCTCCGGCGTGATCTCCGGATCGGGGTTGGCCATGGCAAAGATGATCGGCGCCTTCGCCATCGACTTGACCATCTCCTGCGTCATCGCGCCTTTCACCGAAAGACCGAGGAACACGTCCGAACCCTTCACCGCGTCTTCCAGCGTGCGCGCCTTGGTCTCCACCGCATGCGCGCTTTTCCACTGGTTCATGCCGCTGGTGCGGCCGCGATAGATCACACCCTTGGTATCGCATAGGATCGCGTTCTCGTTGGGCAATCCCATCGCCTTGAGGAGTTCCAGACACGCGATGCCCGCAGCACCCGCACCGTTCACCACCACCTTGATGTCGCTCATCTTGCGCCCCGTCAGGTGCAGCGCGTTGATGATGCCTGCGGTGGAGATGATCGCGGTACCGTGCTGGTCGTCGTGGAAGACGGGGATGTCCATCAATTCGCGCAGCCGCTCCTCGATCACGAAGCAGTCCGGCGCCTTGATGTCCTCCAGATTGATGCCGCCGAATGCCGGCCCGAGATAGCGCACGCAGTTGACGAAGGCGTCGACATCGGTGGTGTCGACTTCGAGGTCGATGGCGTCGACATCGGCGAAGCGCTTGAACAGCACCGCCTTGCCCTCCATCACGGGCTTGGCGGCAAGCGGGCCGAGGTCGCCCAGTCCCAGGATGGCGGTGCCGTTGGAGATGACGGCCACCATGTTGCCCTTGGCGGTATAGTCGTAGACGGCGTCCGGGTTCTCCGCGATCGCCCTGACCGGCACGGCCACGCCCGGCGAATAGGCCAGGCTCAGATCGCGCTGCGTCGCCATGGGCTTGGTGGGCGCGATCTCGATCTTGCCGGGCTTGCCCTGGGTGTGGAAGGCAAGGGCTTCTTCGTCGGTGAAACTGGGCTTTTGCATCTTATCCATGGCTTCCGAACACGTGGGGGCAATCCACAATAACCCACTCCGGGGCGCATGAAACGGCGAAGATCGGGCGCGGGCGATCTGCTAGCGTGGGGCCATGAACGAGCACGTCCCGCCCCAGCCCGATTCCGAGGCCTCGCCGATGATGGCGCAGTACCTCGAGATCAAGGCCGCGCATGGCAAATACCTGTTGTTCTACCGCATGGGCGATTTCTACGAACTGTTCTTCGACGACGCACGCCAGGCCGCCGAAGCGCTCGACATCGCGCTCACCAAGCGCGGCAAACATCAGGGTGGCGACATCCCCATGTGCGGCGTGCCGGTGCATGCGGCCGAGTCTTACCTGGAGAAGCTGATCCGCAAGGGCTTCCGCGTCGCGGTCTGCGAGCAGATCGAGGACCCGGCCGAGGCCAAGAAGCGCGGCAGCAAATCGGTGGTCAAGCGCGAGGTCGTGCGCCTCGTCACGCCGGGGACTCTGACCGAGGATTCGCTGCTCGAAGCGCGCGCCTCCAACGTGCTGGCTAGCCTGGGCCGTTCCGGCGGAGAATTCGCTCTCGCATCCGCCGACATGTCGGCGGGCGATTTCAAGGTGGGCGCGGTCAAGGCCGGTGATCTCGCCGCCGAACTCGCCCGCATCGCACCGCGCGAACTGTTGGCGCCGGATTCGCTTCTGGCGGATGAGACCTTGGCGCCACTGCTCAAATTGTTGGGCCCGGCGCTGACGCCGATGCCATCGGTCAAGTTCGATTCCGGGACCGGCGAGCGCGCGCTCAAGGCGCTCTATCGTGTGCTCGCGCTGGACGCGTTTGGACAGTTCAGCCGCGCCGAGTTGTCCGCTGCCGGAGCGCTGATCGGCTATCTCGAACTCACCCAGAAGGGAAAGCTGCCGGCGCTGAAGCCGCTCGCGCGCCTGTCGCAGAACGCCTTCATGGGGATCGACGCCGCCACGCGCCGCAATCTCGAATTGACGGAGACCCTGTCGGGCACGCGGGCCGGCAGCCTGCTCGCCACCATCGACCGCACCGTGACCGCGGCCGGTGCGCGCGAACTTGCGTCTCGCCTGGCATCGCCGCTGACCGATTCGGCGGCAATCGCCGCGCGTCACGATGCAGTAGCCTTCTTCGCCGCCGACAGCGAACTGCGCCGCCGGTTGCGCGAGGACTTGCGTCACGCGCCCGATATCGCGCGCGCGCTGGCGCGTTTGTCGGTCGGCCGCGGCGGCCCGCGCGATCTGGCCAATATCCGCGACGGCGTGAAGGCATCGCGCGCTCTGCGCGATCAATTGGCCAAGCTGCGCGATCCTCTGAAACCCCCGCTCGGCGAAATCGAAAGCGCGCGCGCCGATCTGACAGAAGGCATCGCCGCCGTCAGCGTTGCCGCCGACAAGCTCGAAAACTTCCTGAGCGCTGAGCCGCCGTTCCTGGCGCATGACGGCGGTTTTATCCGCGCCGGATGCCATGCGCCGCTGGATGATGTGCGCGCGTTGCGCGATGAAAGCCGCCGTGTGGTCGCGGGACTGGAAGCGCGCTACCGCGCGGAAAGCGGTGTCCCGGCACTGCGCATCAAGCACAACGGCATTTTGGGTTATTTCATCGAGGTCACGCCGCAGCATGGCGACAAGCTGCAGGCTGGCGCCAATCGCGACCTGTTCCGCCACCGCCAGACCATCGGCAGCGCGGTTCGGTTCTCGACCGACGAGCTTGCCAACCTCGCTGCGCGCATCTCGCAAGCCGCCGACCAGGCGCTCGCCATCGAGCGCGAGTTGTTCGACGCGATGGTGGCAAGCGTTCTCGAAGCGAATCTGAGTCTGGCGCGCATCGCCGATGCGCTCGCGCGGCTGGACGTCGCCTGCGCGCTGGGCGAACTCGCTGTCGCCTGCCATCATGTCCGACCCAAGGTCGACGATAGTCTCGCCTTCAAGATCGTGCGCGGCCGCCATCCCATTGTCGAAACAGCCCTTGCCGCCGATCACGCCAGTCCGTTCGTGCCCAACGATTGCGACCTGTCGCCGGAATCGAACGGCCGGCTCTGGCTCGTCACTGGCCCCAACATGGCGGGTAAATCCACCTTCCTGCGCCAGAATGCGCTGATCGCTGTGCTGGCGCAGGTGGGCGCCTTCGTTCCCGCCGAGTCGGCGCATATCGGAATCGTCGATAAGCTGTTCTCACGAGTCGGCGCCGCCGACGATCTGGCGCGCGGACGCTCGACCTTCATGGTCGAGATGGTGGAGACCGCCGCGATCCTCAACCAGGCGACACCGAAGAGTCTCGTCATCCTCGACGAGATCGGCCGGGGCACGGCGACCTTCGATGGCCTCGCCATCGCCTGGGCCGCTGTCGAGCATCTGCACGAAACCAACAAGAGCCGCGCGCTCTTCGCGACGCATTATCACGAGATGACGGCGCTGGCCGAGCGCCTCACATCGCTCGCCTGCGTCACCATGCGGGTCAGCGAGTGGAAGGATACCATCATCTTCCTGCACGAAGTCGCCGCGGGCGCCGCCGATCGGTCTTATGGAATCCATGTCGCCAAGCTTGCAGGCCTGCCGGCGCCCGTCATTGCGCGCGCCGAAGAGGTGCTGCGCGCGCTGGACGAAGGCCGCGAGGGCCATAAGCCACTCGCCCGCATCGACGATCTGCCGCTGTTCGCGTCAACGCCGGCCGCCGCGCCGCCCAAATCGCGCGCGGTGGAAGACATGCTGCGCGACGTCGCGCCGGATTCGTTGACCCCGAGAGCAGCGTTGGAACTCCTTTATGCGTTAAAGGCGAAACTGGCCGAGTGACCACCGGCTTGCGGCAGAGTGCATCTCAATGCGAAAATCCCGGCGATGAGCCATGCCCATATCCGCGAACGTCCGCGAAAATTCCTCGTGGTCGTGGACAAGTCGCAGGAATGCCACGTCGCGGTGCGCTTCGCCACGCGCCGAGCGCAGGCGACGGGTGGCCGCGTCACGCTGCTGTGCAGCGCCCAGCCGGCCAACGTGCAGCAATGGCGCGGCGTCGAAGAGATCATGAAGGACGAAGCGCGCCAGGAAGCAGAGAGTCTGATCTATGCGGCAGCCAAAGTGGTCAACGAACTTTCGGGCATCGTCTGCGAGCTCGTGATCCGCGATGACGGCCGCCCGATCGACTGTCTGCTCGAGCTGATCAAGAGCGACCGCGACATCTCCATTCTCGTGCTCGCGGCGAGCCCGTCGAAGGAGGGCCCCGGTCCCCTCGTATCGCTGGTGGCGAGCGCCAGCCAGTATCCCATCCCCGTCACCATCGTCCCGGGCGCGCTCGGCGACGACGCGATCGACGCGTTAGCATAAAGGATAAAAGGATGCGCTATCTGCACACCATGGTCCGCGTGGCCGACTTGGAGAAGTCGCTGGATTTCTATTGCAACAAGCTAGGCCTCAAGGAAATGAGCCGCGTCGACAATGCCGGCGGCCGCTTCACGCTGGTCTTTCTTGCCGCGCCCGACGACGCTACCGGCGCCAGGGACAGTCAGGCGCCGATGGTCGAACTCACCCACAACTGGGATCCGGAGGATTACAAAGGCGGGCGCAATTTCGGCCACCTCGCCTATCGCGTCGAAAACATCTACGCGTTGTGCAAGCGGCTGATGGACGGCGGCGTCACCATCAATCGCCCGCCGCGCGATGGCCACATGGCGTTCGTGCGCTCGCCGGATGGAATCTCCGTGGAACTGCTGCAGGACGGCGCAAGCCTGCCGCCTGCAGAGCCGTGGACGTCGATGCCGAATGTCGGAAACTGGTAGCCGCGCTCAGCCGCGATTGACGCTTCGCGGCACTTTTTCTTCGCGGATCCATTGCGACAAGATCCACTTCTCGCCGGACCGTAACGGCAGCCCGGCATGGCGCGTGCGCCGGTCTGGCGCGCCAGCGGAATCGGTGTTCCAGAACAGCAGCGCGTCGCCTTTGCGGCCCTTGTAGCTCCAGTCCAGTTCGGAGAATTGGGTCTCGCCGCCGTCATAGCCGTCATTCAGATAGACCAGGAATGTCGCCACGCGCTGGCCGCGCTCGGCGATGTCGCGCGCGAATTGCGGAATCGCGGGTTCCAGGAAGTCATGGTGAAAGTCGTAGGTCTCGCCCGGGTCGTAATGCAGCACGGCCGGCGGCTCCAATGCGGATAACGCGATCCCTGTGATCGCCGCGATGCGCGCGCGCAACGTGACGAAGATCAGGTCCTGTTCGGTGAGCGCGAACGGCGCGGTGGTGTTGGTGCGGTATTTCGCGATTTTGCCGGCGCCGGTTTCGGGGTCGAAGACCTCCGCGTGCGTCAGCCGCGGCGTGGCCCGCCCGATCAACCAGTTGCAGAATTCCGGCGGCGCGAAATTCTCGATCACCGCGATACGTGGGTTCTCGAACGCCATGCGCCGCGGCGGCGTCGCCAGCCACCGTGCGATATCGCATCTCGCGCGCAACGCGGCATTGTCTAGCGGTTCGGAAGCTCCCGCGAGCAGCTCCAATTCCGTCCGCGCCAACGGCAGCTTGAGATCGGCGGCGCGCAGCAGATAGTCGAGCGCGACCTCCCAATGACCGGCAAGATCGCTGTCCTGACCGGCCAGAATCGCACAGATATGGCACGCTTCGGCATCGCCGCCGTCGGCAGCGGCGCGGATCATGCCGATCCCATCGCTCACGGCGAGCGGCGGGCAGGTGAGCAGATTGGCGGCGAGCGATCTGAGCGCCACCAGATTTCCCCCCGTCGCGGCGCGCGCGTACCAGGCGCGCGCGGGTTCGTGCCGGCCGTCGCTTTCGAATTTGCGCGCCAGCGCAAGCTGGGCCTGCGCATCGCCGGCCGCGGCGCGCCGTTCCAGGTCGTTGCCGTTTGTGTCGTCCATCGCTCTCACACTCCGCGGAATGGCGAGCCTAGCACTTCCCACCCACGTCCCGGAACGCCCGCCATCGCCTCTTGCTTAAGCCTGCGGCCCGCGACGATATTGGACCGTCGAATCGAAGGCGCCACCATGTGGGAGTTCAGTTTTACCCGGTCCGTGGGCGCGATCGTGCGCACGCTGCCGTTCATCGTGCTGCGTTTGCTGGTCTATCTGGGCATCGCCGTCGCCTACGTCTTGGCGACCGGTTTTGGCGCGCTTCTGGGTTTCGGTATCGGCCATTTCTGGAGTTCCCACGATGCGCCGGCCGGCGGCGCGTTGTGGGGTGGGCTGATCGGCTTCGGCCTCACCAGCGCGGTGCTTTATCTGGCGCGCGAATATCTGCTCTATCTGGTCAAGGCCGCCCATATCGCGGTGCTGGTCGAAGTGCTTGACGGCAAGCAAATCCCCGGCGGCCAGGGCCAGATCGCTTACGGCACCAGTTTCGTGAAGACCCATTTCGGCGAAACCTCGGTGCTTTTCGGCGTCGACCAGATCGTCAAGGGCGTGTTGCGGGTGATTACCCGCACGCTCAACGTTCTCACCGCCTTCCTGCCGATCCCCGCATTGCAGACGGCGATGCGGCTGGCCGAGGCAGTGATCCGCATGTCGCTCACTTATGTCGACGAGATCATCCTGGCCTATCTGATCCGCAGCCGCACCACCAATCCGTGGCAATCGGCGCAGGATGCGCTGATCCTCTATGCGCAGAATTACAAGCACTTCCTCAAGAACGCGGTGTGGCTCTCGCTGTTCATGTGGGGCACGACATTCGTCATCTTCCTGGTGCTGCTGGCGCCGGCCGGCGCGCTCGCTTATTTCGTTCACAACAATGCCGGCATCTGGACGTTCGTCTTCGCGGTGATCTTCGCGCTCGCCTTGAAGAAAGCGTTGCTTGAGCCGCTCGCCATCGCCTCGCTGATGCAGGTGTTCTTCAAGACGATCGAAGGCCAGACGCCCGATCCCGAGTGGGAGGCGCGGCTCACATCCGCCTCGCGCCAGC
>DATNNS010000357.1:0-2539 GCA_035601715.1 Rhizomicrobium sp. | reverse complement strand
CAATTGAAGCACGACGGTGTCGAGCATCTGGCGATTGAAGCGTCCAGCCATGGTCTGGATCAATACCGCCTGGACGGCGTGGAGATCGCCGCGGCCGCCTTCACCAACATCACCCGCGACCATCTCGATTATCATCCGACCTTCGAACAATATCTCGCGACCAAGCTCAGGCTGTTCACCGAACTGCTGCGTGACGGCGGCGTGGCGGTGGTCAATGCCGACGCTGAGCATGCCGGCGATTTCCTGGCCGCGGCGAAGACGCGCGCGCTGAAGATCGTCACGATAGGCGCGAAAGGCGAAACGCTGAAGCTCGTGTCGCGCGCGCCGCATGGCGACGGACAATCGCTTAGGCTGGCGCATGACGGCCGCACTTACGACATCGAACTTCCGCTCGCCGGAGAATTCCAGGCATCCAACGCGCTCGTCGCCGCCGGTCTCGCGATCGGCCTCGGGGATGCGCCGGCCAAGGTGTTCGCGGCGCTCGCCCATCTCAAGGGCGCAGCCGGACGCCTCGAGAAAGTGGCCTATGCGAAATCCGGTGCGGCCATCTATGTCGATTACGCTCACACGCCGGACGCACTCGAGACCGTTCTGGCCGCGATCCGCCCGCATGTGACGGGCAAGCTGCATGTCGTGTTCGGCTGCGGCGGCGACCGCGATAAGGGCAAACGCCCGCTGATGGGCAAGGCGGCCAGCGAATTCGCAGACGCCGTCATCGTCACCGACGACAATCCGCGCAGCGAGGACGCCGGCGCGATCCGGAAACAAACGCTCGTCGGTGCGCCCGGCGCGCGTGAAATCGGCGACCGTGCGCAAGCGATCACGCAAGGCATTGCCGGGCTGCACGCCGGCGATGTCCTGGTGATCGCGGGCAAGGGCCATGAGTCGGGCCAGACCATCGGCAGCGTCACGCGCCCGTTCTCCGACCGCGAGGAAGCGATCAAGGCGGCCACGGCGCTGGGCGGGAAGGCGGCATGAGCGCGCTCTGGACCAGCCCCGAAGCCGAAGCCGCGACATTGGGACAGGCGTCGCAGGCTTTCGCCGCGACCGGCATGTCGATCGACACGCGCACCTTGAAGCCCGGCGATCTGTTCGTGGCGCTCAAGGGCGACGCGCGCGATGGCCACGAATTCGTGCGCGCCGCGCTGGACGCGAAAGCCTCCGCAGCCCTGGTCTCGCGCAAGCCCGACGGCGTTTCGGGCACGCTGCTAACTGTCGCCAACACGCAGCGCGGGTTGGAAGACCTCGCGCGCGCGTCGCGGGCGCGCAGCCGCGCCAAGATCGTCGCCGTCACCGGCAGCGCCGGCAAGACAACGACCAAGGAAATGCTGCGGCTCGCTTTCGGCGCGCTTGGCGCCACGCATGCCTCAGCCGCGTCCTACAACAATCACTGGGGCGTGCCGCTGAGCCTGGCCGTGATGCCGCGCGAAACGCAGTTCGGCATCTTCGAGATCGGCATGAACCGGTTCGGCGAGATCCGCACGCTTACCTCCTTT
Source organism: Rhizomicrobium sp. (assembly GCA_035601715.1). Lineage (GTDB taxonomy): Bacteria > Pseudomonadota > Alphaproteobacteria > Micropepsales > Micropepsaceae > Rhizomicrobium. Next base: position 1,043 of record DATNNS010000357.1, on the reverse strand, counting down.
GTCCGTCCCCACGTCGCGCTGATCACGACCATCGCGCCCGCGCATCTGGAATTCTTCGGCAGTTGCGAAGCGATCGCCGACGCCAAGTCCGAGATCTTCGAGAACCTCGCCCCCGGCGGCTGCGCGCTCATTCCCGCCGACAGTTCCTATGTCGAGCGTCTCGCTACGCGCGCCAAGCAGGCCGGCGTTTCGCGGCTGCTGTCGTTCGGCGCGAAAGCCGGCAGCGATGCGCGCCTGACCGCGATGGACGATGCCGAAGACGGGATGAAAGTCGATGCCGAAATTCTGGGCATGAAGGTCACGTTCCGCATCGGCGCCATGGGCGCGCATATGGCGGGCAACGCCGTCGGCGCGCTGCTCAGTGTCGCGGCGCTCGACGGCGATGTTCTCAATGCCGCCGCCGCGCTCTCGCAATTCGCAGCTCTTAAGGGCCGCGGCGCACGCTTCCTGCTGACGCTCCCGGGTGGCAGCGCCGAGATCGTCGATGAAAGCTACAACGCCAATCCCGCCTCGATGGCGGCGGCACTGGCGGTCCTGGGACGCAGCCCGGCCAAGCGGCGCATCGCCGTGCTGGGCGACATGCTGGAAATGGGCGCCGACGGCCAGGCGCATCACGCCGCGCTCGCGCGCGACATCGAAGCCGCTCGCGTGGATCTGGTCTTCGCCAACGGCGCGCAGATGAAGGCGCTGTGGGACGCATTGCCGGTCTCGCGGCGCGGCGCCTATGGCGCAGCGTCGTCGGACATCGCGGCCCAAGTCGCCGCCGCGGTTCTTCCGGGCGATGTCGTGCTGGTCAAGGGTTCGAACGGCAGCCGGATGAGCGTCATCGTCGATGCGCTGAAAGTGCGGGGCTAGGGGGCACGATGTTTCACTATTTCCTGTTCCCGCTGGCGAACGACATCTCGATCTTCAACGTCTTCCGCTACATCACCTTCCGCGCTGGCGGTGCGCTGCTGACCGCGCTCCTGATCGCGTTCCTGATGGGCTCGCGCATGATCGACTGGCTGCGGCTGCGCCAGGGCAAGGGCCAACCGATCCGCAGC
>DATNNS010000356.1:0-6467 GCA_035601715.1 Rhizomicrobium sp. | reverse complement strand
GAAGGTGAAGACAGCGAAGCCGATGTCAGCGGCGAGCAGAGCGAGGATTTCGCCGAGACCGATCAGCCCGAAGAGGGCATGCAGCCCAACCGCATCCAGCCGCCTTTCGCGGGAGCGGATCATTGGGGCTACAAAATCTATACAACGCAATTCGACGAGGAGATTTCCGCCCCCGATCTTTGCGACGAGGAAGAACTGAACCGCCTGCGCGGCTTCCTCGACCAGCAGCTTTCCCAGATGCAGGGCGTGGTGTCGCGCCTGGCCAACAAGCTGCAGCGGCTGCTGCTGGCGCAACAGAACCGGCATTGGGAATTCGACCTGGAAGAAGGCATGCTCGACACCTCGCGCCTGCCCCGCATCATCATCGACCCCATGTATCCTTTGTCCTTCAAGCGCGAGAAGGACACCAATTTCCGCGACACGGTGGTGACGCTGCTGCTGGACAATTCCGGTTCGATGCGCGGCCGCCCGATCATGGTGGCGGCGATGTGCGCCGACATATTGGGCCGCACCCTGGAACGTTGCGCCGTCAAGACCGAGATATTGGGCTTTACCACCCGCGCCTGGAAAGGCGGCCAATCCCGCGAAAAATGGACCGCCGACGGCAAGCCCGCCCATCCCGGCCGGCTCAACGACCTGCGCCACATCGTCTACAAGGCGGCCGACGAGCCGTGGCGCCGCGCCCGCAAGAATCTGGGGCTGATGATGCGCGAGGGCCTGCTCAAGGAAAATATCGACGGCGAGGCGCTGATGTGGGCGCACAACCGCCTGGTCTTCCGCCCCGAGCAGCGCAAGATCCTGATGGTGATCTCCGACGGCGCGCCGGTGGACGATTCAACCTTGTCGGTCAACGCCGGCAACTATCTCGAGCGCCATCTGCGCCATGTGATCGACGACATCGAGGGCAAGTCCGCCGTCGAGCTCACCGCCATCGGCATCGGCCACGACGTAACCCGCTATTACCGCAAGGCCGTGACCATCGTCGACGCCGAACAGCTGGGCGGCGCGATGACCGACCAACTCATTTCGCTGTTCGTCGAGGAGAAGGCGCATCTGTCGCATCCGGGCCACCACCGGCCCGCGCCCAGACGGCGCGCAAGGGCCGCGGCGTAACGTTCAATACCCGTTAAAGCCCGACAGCGGCGGCACGACCGAACGGAACATCCAATAGGGGATGAGCAGCGCCACCGCCGTGCCGACGGCCAGCCACAGGTTGACGAACATGTGGTTGATCCAGTCGGCACCGGTGCCGCCATAGGACAGCGGATAGGCGACGAAGCAGAGCACCGCGCCGGCCCACAACGAGGCGAACAGCGGACCGCTCCACCAGCGCGGGCCGCGCGTGCGGTCGAAGACGAAGACGCTGGTCAATTGCGCCGCGAACAGCGCGAAGCCGAAGCCGGCCATCTCGCGCAGCCCCGGCAGCGCAACATGGGCGAATTGGGACAGTTGCGCCTGGCCGGCATTGAAGGCGAAGGCGCCGATCACCCAGGCCGCGATCACCTGGACGAAAGCATAGGACGCGCCGTAGCGTCGATTGGTCAGATGGATGGCGAGGAATGTGAGCGGCAGGAGCGCCTGGCCCAACGTGAGCCAGTTTTCGCTCGGTCCGGTGATCCAGCTGACGGCGATGTCGCTATAGAGGAAAGCTGCCACGCCCGTGACCAGCAGCAACGCGACCGGCACGACCAGCCGCAGTGCCGCGCCGAGCGCTGCCCCGATCCGTGTGAAGAGCGAATCTTCTCCGGGGCGGCCATAGACCCGCCCGCCACGCCCGATCCCGGCGTCGGCCACCGAATGCCTCGAGGCAACCCGTGGGTTGGCCCGCACGCCCGCTTCGAAACTGGACACGATACCCCTACCCCACACGCCGGCCGCTCCGCGGGGCCTGGCGCGAAATGAAACACTACTCGGGAAAGGGTGCAGGCGCCATGCCCTGATTCGCCGGGCGGCAGAAAAATCTTCGGCGGTACGGCTAGGCGGCGGATTTCTTTGCGATCAAGCGCTTAAGGCGCAAAGCTTTGACGGAAAGCGAGCTGTCCTTGGCCTTGAGCAGATAGGGGTCGAGGCCGCCGTTGCGGTCCACGGTCCGCAGCGCGTTCATGCTGACCTTGAGGCGATAGGAATTGCCCAGGGCCTCGCTGGCAAACGAGATCGTCTGCAGGTTGGGGCGGAACACCCGCTTGGTCTTGTTGTTGGCGTGGCTCACATTGTGGCCGACCTGAGGGCCCTTGCCGGTCAGTTCGCAGCGGCGTGCCATGGCTTTACTTCCCAGAATACGGGCCTTTGGCCCCGAAAAAGGAGGCGTCCTCATAAGGGCGCCCGCTCATCCGGTCAAGCCGGGGTGCTCGGCCAGACGTCCACCGCCGCGAACAGCATCGAAACCTGGCCGTCTTCCCCCAGCGGCGCCAGGAAAACCTCCGCCGCGAGGTATTCCTTGCGCCCGAAGGCAACCCGCGAGGTGATGCTGAGAGGCGCCGAAGCCGCTACTGCGGCATCGAACACGCCGCGCCAGCGCGCCTCGATCTGCTGCGGCAGGAATGCGCCGAGCGCCTTGCCGGTGATGGAGCCGAACACGGATTCGATACGAGCGCCCGCCAGGCGGATGGAATAGTCCACCGCGCCGTCGGCAGATCGGTGCACTTCGATAAGACCGACATTGTTGACGAACTCGCGCATGCCCTGCGGACTGATGTCCTTGCGCGCGGGCATCGCGCGGTCGCCGCGGCAAGCGCGCCAGTAGTCGCAGGCCTTGATCGTCAGCGGACGCGTCAGCGCAGCATCGGCGTCGACCACCACGGGCGGCATCGCGTCGGCGGCGAACAGGACAGTCGGAGAATTCATTGTCGTGATCCGGTTGTTCCGCCCGCGCTGTCGCGAATCGCGACGCGGAACGAGGCGCGCTGATAGGCGCGAGAACTTCCGGGGTCAAGCGGCAAAAATGCGGCGGAAAAGTGATCGCGCCGCCACAAACGGCAAGGTGCGTCCGGCGACGATGGAGGCTTCAAGTTTGCGCGTCTCTTCGGCGATATCCTTGCGCGCGAGCAACTCTTCGTGAAGCGCAGCCTGCACTTCGTTCCAGAACCAGCGCCGCGCCTGATCGGCGCGCAGCTGCTTGATATGACCGCCGTGACGCAGCGTCTTATGAAGCGCCTGCATCGCCGCCCACGCAGCGGCGATACCGACGCCCTCCAGCGCCGAGACTTTCAGAACGTCCGGCGACACCGCGGGATATTTCGGCCGCATCAGGTGCAGCGCCGCATGATAATCCGACGCCGCGCGGCTGGCGTCTTTCGCCAGATCGCCGTCGGCCTTGGTGACGAGGACGAGATCGGCAAGCTCCATCACGCCGCGCTTTATGCCCTGCAGATCGTCGCCGCCGCCGGGACTGACCAGCAGCACGAACAGGTCGACCATCTCGGCGACCGCGGTCTCCGATTGCCCGACGCCGACGGTTTCCACCATCACGACGTCGAAGCCCGCCGCTTCCACCAACAGCATCGCCTCGCGCGTGCGTCGCGCCACGCCGCCCAAGGTCTCGCCCGCGGGCGACGGGCGGATGAACGCGCCTGGATCGCGCGCCAGTTTCTCCATGCGCGTCTTGTCGCCCAGGATCGAGCCGCCGGAGCGGCGCGACGACGGGTCGACCGCGAGCACGGCCACCGTCTTGCCCTGCCCGGTCAGATGGCGGCCGAACGCTTCGATGAAGGTGGACTTTCCGGCGCCCGGTGCGCCGGAAATTCCCAGCCGGATCGCCTTGCCGGCAAAAGGCATGAGCGCCGTGAGCAAGCTTTCCGCTTTGTCACGATCCGCCGGCCTGGTGGATTCCACCAGCGTGATGGCGCGGGCAAGCGCGCGGCGGTCGCCGCCGCGCACGGCCTCCGCCGCCTTTACCGTCCGGTCCGTCATGATTGGACCATTGTGACGAGCCCTCTTATGGTTCGCGCCCGCGCAAGTGTGTCTTGGAGTAGCTCATGCTGGAAGCCCGTCTCAGTCGAATCCTGTTCGCCGCCCTGATAGCCGGCGCATCGCCGGCGATGGCGGCGGACGCCAAGCCCGGTAGCCTCGATGTCGGCTATACCATCGCGTTCTGGGCGATCCCGTTCGGCCATACCGACTACCATGCGAAATTCACGGGCGACAGCTACGACGCCAAGAGCCATTTCGAAACCTCCGGCGTGGTCAGCCTGTTCTGGAACTCCACCATCGACGCAACCGCGAACGGCGGCATCACGGCCCATTCCATCGCGCCCGCGCTCTATGATTCCTACTCGCAGGATCACAACAGCAAGAAGCAGCGCGTCAAGGTGACGTTCGACAAGGACGTGCCCACGACCTTCGCCGATCCGCCCTACAACATGACCAAATATCCCGTGAGCGATGAGCAGAAGAAGGGCGCCGTGGATCCGATGAGCGCGATCGCCACGATCTATGCCGGCGTCAAGGCGGACGCCAAGAACCCATGCGGCACCGGCGTGCAGGTGTTCGACGGGCGGCGGCGCTACGACGTGACGTTCAGCTATGTGAAGGATGAGCCGGTCAAGCTCGAGAACGGTGTGTTCGCAGGCACGACGCATCTGTGCCAGATCCACTACAACCAGATCGCCGGCTACAAGCAGAAGATCGTCAAGGAGGGCAAGGCGCTGCCCGCGCTCTACGCCGACTTCGCCGACGTGCCCGCGCCGGGCGCGCCGAACGGCCATTACGTCGTCGCGGTCAAGCTGTGGACCACGCTCAGCTGGGGCACGGTGACGGTGACGCTGACGGATTTGAAGGCGAGTTGAATCTGTTTTCCATGTACCACTTCCTCCACGACATGACCTGGGTGCTGCCTCTGCGCAGCCCGCTCGCCACGCAGGTGGCCGACGGTTTCACCTTTCTCGGCTATACGCCGTTCTTCCTGATCTTCATGCCACTGGTCTACTGGTTCTGGGACCGCAGCCTGTTCATGCGGCTGGCGCTGGTGATCGTGATCACCGCGATCCTCAACGGCTGGCTCAAGGATTTCTGGCAGGACCCGCGGCCGCCGGTGGCGCTGCAGATCGATCCGCAGAAGGTAGCGGGCTCCTATGGGCGGCCGAGCGGCCATGCCCAGGTCGCGGCCGCGATGTGGTTCTGGCTTGCTTATGAAATCCGCAAGCCCTGGGCGTGGATCGCGGCGGCCGTCATCACGGCCGGCGTTTCGCTCAGCCGGCTCTACCTCGCGGTGCACGATATCGACGACGTGCTGACGGGGCTGGCGCTCGGCATCGGCGGCTTGTTCCTGCTCGCCTTCCTGCTGGGACCGAACTTCAATTGGTGGCGGCGTTTGCCCAATTGGGTGCATTTCATCGCCTTCGCGCTTCTCTTCGCCGCGCTCTGGTATTCCTGGCCGCTGCCGCATTATCCGCAGGACACCGAGGACACGCTGATTTTCTTCGTCGGCGCTTATGCCGGCACCATCCTCGACCACCACGTGGTGGCGGCGCAGCCCGCGCGTCCCGCAATATGGCTTTGCGTGGTGCTGGGCGTATTAGGCGTCATGGGATTGTTCGCGCTGCAAACGGCGCTGACCGATGCCGCCAAAGCCGCGCATCTCGCGGTGCCCGTCGCGGGCGCTTCGATCAGCTTCGCCATCGGCTTCTATGTGACGGCGGTGGCGCCGTTCCTGTTCCGGCTGGTCGGCGTGGGCCGCAAACCGCTCACGCCCGCGGATCAAGGGCTCGTAACAGAGGAACCAGCGTCGCGCTGACCGGCGTTGCGATGCCGTGTTTCGCGCCGAGGCGCACGATCACGCCATTACGCGCGTCCCATTCCAACGGTTTGCCGTCGCGCCGGTCGTAGAACATCGAGTTGCCGCGATTGCCCCGCCGCGCCGCCAGCATGGTGGCGAGGTTGGCGGCGTAATCGTCGGCGAATTTCGCGCCTTCCGCGCGGCCGACCGCGATGCATTCCTCCACGATGCTTTGCGCCAGGTCGCGCATGCCGGGCACCGTCGCGATGCAATCGGGATTCATGGTCAGCGTGGTCAGCGAACCGCTCGCCGCATTGAGGCAAAGCTTCTCCCACTCGCGGGCGCGGAAATCGCTGTCGCATTGGACCCTGACGAACGTATCCGCGAACAGCTCAGCGAAAGCACGGCAGTGCTCGTCGTCGCCGACGATCAGCAGCGCCGGACCATAGGTCGTGATCGCGCCCGGCGCCGTGCGCTGCGCCGGCAATTGCACGACGACCGGAACGATGGGCGTACCGGCGGGAATATAAGACGCAACCCGTGCGCGATGCTCGACGCCGTTCTGCAGGACGGCGAGTTTGGTCTTCGGACCGACGGTCGCTTTCAGCCATTCGCCGGCGGACGCCGTCTGATGCGACTTCACTCCAAGTATCACCCAATCGGCGGGCGGGGCATCTGAGGGCGACGTCACGACGGTGACGGAAGATGCTTTCGTCTCGTTCGTGTCCGAGCGCGTCAGCCTGAGCGTGTCAAA
>DATNNS010000355.1:0-14365 GCA_035601715.1 Rhizomicrobium sp. | reverse complement strand
GTGACATTGGTGCCGGCAATGCAGGCGTAACGGCCGCGCGTCGCAGTCTTTCTTGGAAGCATGCTGGCAAGCTGTCCGTAGGACGGGACGATGCCGGTATTCTTGGCGTTGAGCAGCTCCATCGCGCACACCATGATCGCGGCCTTGGCGTTCGCTTCCTTGCGCGCGAGTACCGCCGCCTGGTCCTCAGTCTGGGCGGCGGGCTGTTGCTGCACGACCGGCGCCGGCCGAAGGGTGAAATAGGCCGCGACAGCGATGGCGATGACGAAGCCGCCCAGCAAGACGATGCGCGCCGCCAGCCATTCGCGCGAGATTCCGCGCAGATTCGTGTCGCGTTGTGTCATGGCAATTCCTTCGGCTACCGGATTTCAGCGCATCGTCGGAATGACGAAGCTGGCATTCTCGCGCACGCCGCCTTTCGGCCAGCGCTGCGTCACTGTCTTGATCCGCGTGTAGAAACGCACGCCTTCCGGCCCATGCTGGTTAACGTCGCCGAAGGCCGAACGCTTCCAGCCGCCGAATGTGTGATAGGCGAGCGGCACCGGGATCGGCACGTTGATGCCCACCATGCCGACCTTCACCTTGGCGGTGAATTCGCGCGCGGCGTCGCCGTCGCGGGTGAAGATCGAGACGCCGTTTCCATATTGGTGCTTTGAGGGCAGGGCGACCGCCTCGTCGAAATCCTTGGCGCGCGCAATCTGCAGCACCGGCCCGAAGATTTCTTCTTGATAAGTTTTCATGTTGGGGGCGACGCGGTCGAACAGCGAGCCGCCGAGATAAAAGCCTTTCTCATAACCCTGCATGGCGAAGCCGCGGCCGTCGACCACCAGCTCGGCGCCTTCGGCGACGCCCTGGTCGATATAGGCCTTGACCTTGTCGCGATGCGCGGCGGTGACGAGCGGGCCGTAGTCGGCATCCGGATCGGTCGGGATGCCGACGCGCAGGGCCTCGACGCGCGGCTTCAATTTGGCGACCAGCGCGTCGGCGGTCTTCTCGCCGACTGGCACCGCGACGCTGATTGCCATGCAGCGCTCGCCGGCCGAGCCATAGCCCGCGCCGATCAGTTCGTTGGTCACCTGGTCGAGATCGGCATCGGGCATGATGATGGCGTGGTTTTTCGCGCCGCCCATCGCCTGCACGCGTTTGCCGTGCGCGGTGCCGTGCGAATAGACGTATTCGGCGATGGTCGAGGAGCCGACGAAGCTCACAGCCTGGATGTCGGGATCCTCCAGGATCGCGTCGACCGCTTCCTTGTCGCCGTTGACGACGTTGAGCACGCCGGCCGGCGCGCCCGCTTCCATCATCAGTTCGGCCAGACGCAGCGGCACGCTGGGGTCTTTCTCGCTCGGCTTGCAGATGAAGGTGTTGCCGCAGGCGATCGCGACGCCGAACATCCACATCGGGATCATCGCGGGGAAATTGAACGGCGTGATGCCGGCGACGACGCCGAGCGGCTGGCGCATCGAATAGATGTCGATGCCGGGGCCGGCGCCTTCGGTGTATTCGCCTTTCAGCAGATGGGGGATGCCGCAGGCGAACTCGATCACCTCTATTCCACGCTGGATGTCGCCTTTGGAGTCGGCGATCACCTTGCCGTGCTCGTCCGACAGCATGCGCGCGAGCGCATCCATGTTCTTCTCGACCAACGCCTTGAAATTGAACATCACCCGCGCGCGGCGCTGCGGATTGACGCTCGACCATTCGGGGAAGGCTTTCAGCGCGGCCTCGACCGCCTTGCGCATCTCGGCGCGGCCGGCGAGCGCGACCCGGGCTTGCACTTCGCCGGTCGCGGGATTGAAGACGTTGCCGAAGCGGCCGGAGGCGCCCTTCACGGACTGGCCGGCGATGAAGTGGTCGAGGTCTTTCATGGCATTTGCCCAACTTGTTTTCTGACGACCGCAGGCCGCCGTGTTTGGCCGGTGGTTTAGCGAAGCCCAAGTCAAACCAAAAGGGCCAAACAAAAAGGGCCGCATCTTGCGATGCGACCCTTCCCGTCCGAGGAGCCGGAGTTTAGCGGTTCAGGGCGACCTTGCGGCCGTCGCTGACGCGGGTGCCTTCATAGGCGTCGCCCTTGGGCTTCAGCCAGGCGACCATTTCGCCGCCGGGCGACAGAAGCTGGATGCTGGAACCGACCGCGTGCCAGCGGCCGACATTGGTGCCGTTGCAGTCGCCGGTGGAGGTGGCGGTGCCTGCCGTCGCGACATCCGCATCGGGGGTGAGGGTGACGACGCACGGGGCGTCGGCAACACCGGTCGAGAGCTTCCAGGCGCCGGTGATCTGGGAATCGGCATGGGCGAGGCCAATGGTGGCAAAAGCGAGCGCCGCGCCGAGGGCCAGAGAGCTGAGCTTATTCATGTGAATATCTCCTTTAGTGTTCAGTGTTCACAAGATAGTCCCTGTTCCGTTCATTGTGCAAGTGCAAAAAACGCATGGGGCGAACGAAATTTTGGGGGTGCCGGAGGGCTTGAACGGGGCCGCGCGAGCCCCGATTTGCTAGGGCTGTCTGCCGCGGTTGCCTTGAACCCCGCCCAAATCCTAGAGTTTTCGGGACAAATCGGGAGAAGGCCATGCAGCCTGCCATCACGGTCACCGCCCTGACCCCCACGATCGGGGCCGTTATCGGCGGGGTCGACCTGTCGCGGCGGCTGGACGATGAGGCGATTGCGGCGATTCGTGGGGCACTGCTCGCCCACAAGGTCATCTTCTTCGAGGACCAGTATCTGACGGCCGTCCAGCATCGCGATTTCGCGCGGCGCTTCGGCGAGTTGCACACCCATCCGCTTTATCCCGGCGTGCCGGAGGCGTCGGAACTGTTCGTGCTCGACAATCACGCCGGCAACCCGACCGACAACGATGCTTGGCATACCGACGTAACCTTCATCGAGACGCCGCCGCTCGGTGCGCTGCTCTATGCCAAGCTGCTGCCGGAGAACGGCGGCGACACGATCTGGGCGAACATGCAGGCGGCCTATGAGGCGCTGTCGAAGCCGATGCGCGAATTCCTGATCCAGCTCGACGCGGTGCATGACTTTGCGCGCGGCTTCCCCGCCAAGCTCACCGTGGCGCGCGCCGCGGGTGATGACAAATATGCCAAGGCCGTGGAGGAGAATCCGCCGGTGGTGCATCCGGTCATCCGCACCCATCCCGAAACCGGCGCGGATTCGCTGTTCGTCAATTACGGGTTCACCTCGCGCATCAAGGGCCTCAAGCGCGCCGAAAGCGACGCGCTGCTGGCCATGCTGTTCGACCACGTGAAGAAACCGGAATTCCATGTGCGCTGGAAATGGAAGCCGAACGCGCTGGCCTTCTGGGACAACCGCATAACGCAGCATTACGCGGTGAACGATTACCTGCCGCAGCGCCGCGTCATGCACCGCGCCACGGTCCTGGGCGACAAGCCGTTCCAGCGCACACGCATGCCGCAGACGGTGAAGGCTGCGGCGGAGTAGTCAGAAGAAAAAGATTGGCACGCGGAGTCGCAGAGGTGCGGAGTTCTGATCGTACTCACTACACTCTCAACATCGTCATGGCCGGGCCTCCGCGGCTTCGCCGCGCATTTGATTAGTTGGCGTGCGAAGCACGCCGGGCCGGCCATCCATAATCTGGATTTATCATAGCTATTCAAAACCGCGATTATCGATGGCCGCCACGGCCCTAGCGACAGCGTGGGGCGGCCATGACGATTTTGGAGAGGGGTGAACACAAGCGCTCCGCGTCTCTGCGGCTCCGCGTGCCAATCCTTCTTCTTCTAAATATTCAATGTGGCGGCGGGGCGTGGGCGTAGCTTTCGACCAGCGAGCCGGCCACCAATCTCCAGCCGTCGACCAGAACGAAGAAGATCAGCTTGAACGGCAGGGAAATGATCACCGGCGGCAGCATCATCATGCCCATGCTCATCAGGATCGAGGCGACCGCCATGTCGATGATGAGGAACGGCACGAACAGCAAAAAGCCGATCTCGAAGGCGCGCTTGAGCTCGGACAGCATGAAGGCGGGCGCCAGCGTCGTCAGCGCCACGTCGTCGGGCGTCTTGGGCGGCGCAGCGTGGCTCATGTCGAGGAACAGCTTGAGGTCGCTGTCGCGCACATGCGCCATCATGAACTTCTTCATCGGGGCTGCGGCGCGGTCGAACGCGACGTCGGTGGTGATCTGCTGATTGACCAGGGGCACGACACCGGCCTGGTAGGCATCGTGCAGCGTCGGCGCCATCACGAACAGGGTGAGGAACAGCGACAGGCTGACGATCACCGAATTGGGCGGGCTCGTCTGCAGGCCCATCGCGGTGCGCAGCAGCGACAGCACCACGACGATACGCACGAAGCTCGTCATCATGATCAGGATCGAAGGCGCGATCGACAGCAGCGTGATCAGCGCGATGATCTGCATCATGTGATCGGTGAACAATCCGCTGCCGGAGAAGTCGATGGAGAGCGGGCTTGTGGCGGCGGGAGCCGCGGAAGCCGCCGCCGCGGTAGCCGCGCAGGCCGCGCCGGGCAACAGGATCAGCGCGCAGAGCGCGCCGAGGAAGATCGCGTGCTTTTTCATGCCGCGTCTTCCGTCTTGATCGCATGCAGGGAATGCACAGTGCTTTCGGCCGGCGCGATCACGCCCGTCTCCACAACGTTGGCGCCTTGCGGTCCGATCAGCACCAGATGCTCGACGCCGTCGCGCTTGAACAGGAAAAGCTTGTGCCGCGGGCCCACCATCAGGGTCTCCACCAGACTGAGCCGGCGGATGTCGGCTTTCTTGGCAAGGCCTGGAATGCCGTGACGCTTCGCGGCGAGTGCTGCGAAACCGACCAGCGCCAGCACGAGAGCGAGCGCACCGAAGTAACGGGCGAAGTCGATGATATCCATGCGCGCATCAAACGGCATCAAGCTTAATCATGAGTTAAGCGGCGGAAATTTCTGCCGGGCAAAAAGCTTCGCCAGCGTTAAGCGGCGATTAAGAGGCACCGCGCATGATGCAGCGTCTTAAGGCTAACACTTCGTTACCGGAGCGAGGCAATGAACCTTCCCGAAGTTCCGCTGCTCGGAATCCTGCGCGAGCGCATGTCGTGGCTCAACGCGCGCCAGGGCGTGCTGTCGCAGAACGTCGCCAATGCCGACACGCCGGGCTACAGCGCGCGCGACATCAAGCCGATCGATTTCGGCGACATCCTCAAGGGCGAAAGCCAAAGCCAGCCGGCGCTGATCGTCACCGATCCGCGCCATATCGCGATCACGCCGGACACGACGGCGGGTTACGAGGACGCGGCCGCGCCCGACACCGAATCCAATCCGACCGGCAACACGGTTTCGCTGGAGCAGGAAATGATCAAGGTGGCCGACAACCAGGCGCAATACGCCGCCGCCGCCAATCTCTATTCCAAGGCGGTGGGCATGATGCGCACCGCCATCGGCCAGCCGTAACGGAGAGCGCCCGTGGATCTCGCAACCTCCATGATCATCGCCGCGTCCGGCATGCGCGCGCAATCCAGCCGCATGCGCACCATCGCGGAGAACATCGCCAACGCCAATTCGACCGCCTCGACACCGGACGGCGACCCCTATCGCCGCAAGGTCGCCACCATCAAGAGCGACTTCGACCGCGAGCTCGGCGCCACCATGGTGGATTCCGGTAAGCCGGTCGCCGACACCAGCGATTTCCGCACACAATACGATCCGGGCAATCCCGTCGCCGACAAGAAGGGCTACGTCAAGCTGCCCAACGTCAATCCGCTGGTCGAGATCATGGACATGCGCGAAGCGCAGCGCTCCTACGAAGCCGATCTCGATGTGATGAGCGCGTCCAAGTCGATGCTGTCGCGCACCGTCGATCTGCTGCAGAAGTGAGGGATTAGATCATGGCCATCGCACCGTCCGCCGCCACCGCCGCCTATCAGGCCATCGCCAAGATGGGCTCGCCCGCGGCGTCCACCGCCGGCACCGGTTCGGCCGGCGCGCCGAACTTCGGCGATTTCCTGTCGAACGCCGTCAAGGACGCCACGCAGACCATGCAGCAGGGCGAGCAAATGACGGCCAAGCAGGCCGCCGGCAAGGCCGACATCGTGGACGTGGTGAGCGCGGTCAATTCCGCCGAGCTCACTTTGGATACGGTCGTCGCCGTCCGCGACAAGGTGATCGCGGCCTATCAAAGCATCATGCAGATGCCGATCTGATTTTCGGAGAACAGTATGTCGCCCACCGATGCCATCGATTTCGCGCGCCAGTCCATCTGGGTCCTCTTGGAGATCGCCGCCCCCGCGATGCTCACGGCGCTTGTCGTGGGCCTCGGCATCGGGTTGTTGCAGGCGCTGACGCAGATCCAGGAAATGACGCTGGTCTTCGTGCCCAAGATCATCGCGATCTTCCTGATGCTGCTCATCACGCTGCCGTTCGCCGGCGCGGCGATGAACGGGCTGATGACCGACATCGCGCAGCGCATCTCCGCCTACTAGCGATGACCATCCACCTCACCGATCTCTCCGGCGCGGTTCTCGTCTACTTCCTCGTCTTCGCGCGCACCGGCGCGATGGTGATGCTGCTGCCGTCGATCGGCGAAGCGGGCGTGCCGTCGACCGTGCGCCTGGTGCTGGCGCTGGCGATCTCCTTCGCCTTCACCCCGACGGTGGCCCATACCTACTCCGCCGCCGTGCCGCAAAACGTCATGGCGCTGGGGCTCGTGCTGATCCAGGAGATCACCGCGGGGGTTCTGGTCGGCGCCATGGCGCGCATCATCATGAGCGCGCTGACCGTGGCGGGATTCCTGATCGCGCAGCAGACGGGCCTGGCCTATGCCCAGCAGGTCGATCCCACCATGGACCAGCAAAGCGTGGTGGTGGGAAATTTCTTCTCGCTGCTCGGCACCGTGCTGATCTTCGCAACCAACATGCATCATCTGGCGATCGGCGCGGTGGCGGGCAGCTATACGCTGATCCCGCCCGGCGCCGCGCTGCCGACCGGCGACATGGCCGAGCTCGCGGTGCGTCTGGTCAGCGGCTCGTTCGCGCTCGGTCTGCAGCTTGCCGCCCCGTTTCTCGTCTTCGGCTTCGCGGTCAATGCGTCGATGGGCCTGCTGGCGCGGCTGATGCCGCAATTGCAGGTCTTCTTCATCGCGATGCCGATCAACATCCTGGCCGGGTTCCTGCTGCTGATGCTGCTGATCGGCTCGATGATGATGATGTTCGTGAACTATTTCGGCACCCAGATGGCGAGCTTCGGCTGAGATGGCGGACGATCGCGACGACGCCCAGAGGACGGAAGAGCCGACACAGCGAAGGCTCGAACAGGCGCAGGAGCAGGGCGACGTCGTCAAGAGCACCGAAGTGTCGGTGTTCGTGACGCTGGTCGGCGCCACGCTCGCTATCGCGATCTTCAGCGCCTCGACGGCGGCGGGCTTCGCCAACTTCTTTCGCGTGTTTCTCGAACAGCCCGACCAGATCGCGGTCGATGCCGGCGGCATCATGGTGCTGCTGCACGGCATCCTGTGGAAATGCGCAGGGCTCCTCGCGCCGGTGTTCGCGGTCCTGATCGGCGCCGCGCTCGCGGGACACTTGCTGCAGCACCGCCCGGTCTTTTCCACCGAGCGGCTGAAACCGAGCCTGTCGAAGCTTTCTCTCTTCAAGGGCCTCAAGCGGATGTTCGGGCTCGAGGGGCTGAGTAATCTCGCCAAGGGCGTGCTCAAGATCGCCATCGTGGCGGCGGCGGTGTGGACTGTGCTGTGGCCGATGCGCGGCGGGCTCGAAGGCATCCTGACCGAGTCGCCGATGGCGGTCGCCTCCGACATGACATCGCTGGTGATGCGCATCCTGATCGCGGCGCTCGCCGTGCTCGCGGTTGTTGCGGTGCTCGATTATCTGCTGCAGCGCTACCGCTTCCTGCAGCGCAACCGGATGAGCCGCCAGGAGGTCAAGGAAGAATTCCGCCAGTCCGAAGGCGATCCGGCGATCCGCGCCAAGATCAAGCAGATCCGCGCCGAGAAGAGCCGCCGGCGCATGATGGCCGCGGTGCCGGGCGCCACCGTCGTCATCACCAACCCGACCCATTTCGCCGTCGCGCTCAAATATGAAGCGGGCAAGATGGCCGCGCCCGTCTGCGTCGCCAAGGGCATGGACGCGCTCGCCTTGCGCATCCGCGAAGTGGCCGAGGACAGCGAAGTCCCCGTCGTCGAAAACCCGCCGCTCGCCCGCGCGCTCTACGCCTCGGTCGAGATCGACGAGGCTGTGCCGCCCGAGCACTTCAAGGCGGTCGCCCAGGTCATCGGCTATGTCATGCGCCTGACCGGGCAGATGCGGGCGAACTAGCCCGTCGGCTCGAGCGCTTCCGCGACGGCCTTTGGATTGCGCGCGATCACTTTCAGATAGGCGCGCGCCGCCGCATCGGGCTCTTTGCGCCCCTGCTCCCAGTCGCGCAGCGTCCCCAACGGAATGCGGAACTTCGCCGCGAATTGCTCCTGTGACAGGTGCATGAGAATACGAATACGTGGCAGGCCGCCGGTAAACTTCGCGTTGCGCAGCTCTTCCTCGGACCAAGGTCGCGCATCGGGATCGGAAAGCGCCGCCGCGCGATGCTCTTCATCGGTCATCGCATCGAACCGGCTCCAGTCGATCTCAGTCTTTTTCTTCTTGTTTCCGTCTTTCATGATATTTCCGCCGCTCGTGAGGTTCGGCTTTCCGAACCGAGATAACGCGTATTCGCTCGTTTCTTATCGTGTAGGCGACATGAAGCTGCCGGTCTTGGACCATGCCGATCGCGCCATATCTTTCCTCGCCGTAGTCCTCTCTCATATCGAGCCAATCGAGGACAAAGTGATCGCGGAAGACTTCGCGCGCCGCTTCGAATCCGATGCCCCGGACGCGAAGGTTTCGAGCCGCCTTGGCGTCGTCCCACTCAAATTCACTATTGATCATAGTACTGCTAAGCCGTAGTAAAGTCAATAATCCCACTACACCTGTAACGGTGGCGGACACCAGTCCAACGAGCCAGGAACCATGGTTTCTGCTATGACGAATCGCCCATGACCGCGCGCTCCCTCAGCCTTGGACAATACGGCATTCCGGCCGGCGCCTGGCGCTGGGCGGCGTTGGGATTCGTCGTCCTCGCGCTTGCCTCGGCGGGGCTCGCGGTGGCGACGGCGAACGCGGCCGGCTGGATGGGGATCGTCCTCTTGGCGGGCATCGGCGCGGTCGCCTGTCTGTTTCTCTTTGCGGTATGGCCGCGCGAGACGCTGGGCACGGCGGATGCGCGGCGCGTCGCCGAGGCCGCGGCGCGGGCCAATGTCGCCTGGGCCATCACGGGCGGCGACGGCGCGGTAGTGGACTGCAACGACGTCTATCGCCGCATGGCCGGCGCCGGCGAGAAGGACGCAGTCCCGCCGCCCGAACTGGCGCTCGGTGGCGAGACGTCGTCGGCGATGCTCTACCGGTTGTCGCGCAGCGCGGCCGAGGGCGAGCCGCGCGAGGAATCGCTGCGCGTCAATTCGGGTCTCGAAGTCGTCGTCGCGGTGCGCCCGTTGAGCAACGGCCAGGCCGCCTGGTGGTTCGCGCCGCGGCTGGCCGCGACCAATGCCGCCGCCCCCGCGCAAGCCGCGCCGCCCGCACCGGCCTCGTTCTTCCGCGACGCGCCGGTGGGCGTCGCCGTCGCCGGGGCCGACGGCAAGCTGGCCGAAGCCAATCTTTTCTTCGCGAAATTCTTCGGCCACGACGCGCTCGAAGGGCGCGCGCTTGCCGATCTCATCGAGCCGGCCGACCGCGATGGCGTCGCCGAGCTGATCGCCAAGGCCGCCGACGGCGCGAGTGCGGCCGCCGCCGTCGAGCTGCGCCCGCTCGGCCAGTCCGAGCGCATGGCGGAGCTTTATGCGAGCCCGCTCGTCGGAAGCGCGCGCGCGATCCTCTATCTCGTGGACGTCTCCGAGCAGAAGGCGCTGGAGACCAAGTTCGCCCAGTCGCAGAAGATGCAGGCGGTGGGCCAGCTCGCCGGCGGCGTGGCGCATGATTTCAACAATCTGCTCACCGTCATCATCGGCAATTCCGATCTGCTATTGATGCGCCATCATGCCGGCGATCCCTCGTTCAAGGAGATCAACGAGGTCCGCCAGACGGCGCTCCGCGCGGCCAATCTGATCGGCCAACTGCTCGCCTTCTCGCGCCAGCAGACCTTGCAGCCCAAACCGCTGATGCTGCGCGACACGCTGGGCGAGCTCGCCCATATGCTGCGCCGGCTGGTCGGCGAGGGGATCGAGCTTCGCCTCGAGCAGGCGAGCGATCTGTCACTTGTCTATGCCGACGAGGCGCAGATCTCCAACGCGGTGATCAATCTCGTCGTCAATGCGCGCGATGCGATGGCCAAGGGCGGCATCGTCACCATCCGTACCGGCAACGAGCATGTCGCGCAGGAAACCCATTTCGGCTCGGCGCTGATGCCGGCCGGCGATTACGTGCGCATCGAAGTGGCCGATACCGGCTCGGGCATCGCCAAGGAGCATCTGGGCAAGATCTTCGATCCGTTCTTCACCACCAAGGATGTGGGCCAGGGCACCGGGCTCGGTCTCGCCACCGTCTACGGCATCGTCAAGCAGACGGGCGGGTATATCGCGGTCGACAGCGAGCGCGGCCGCGGCACGACGTTCCGCATCTATCTGCCGCAATATAAAGGCGAAGCGGTCGCGCCCGACGCCGAGCCGATGGTCGCGCGCGACATCACCGGCCAGGACACGATCCTGCTGGTGGAAGACGAAGATGCCGTGCGCAGCTTCGCCGCGCGCGCGCTCAAGCTGCGCGGCTATCAGGTGTTCGAGGCGAGCGGCGGCGAGGAAGCGCTGGAGATCGTCAAGCGCAACGAAACCAAAATCCATCTGCTCATCACCGACGTGATGATGCCCAACATGGACGGCCCCACGCTGGTGCGCGCCGTCAAGCGCCTGCGCCCCGACATGGCCGTGATCTTCATGTCCGGCTACGCCGAAGAGACCTTCCGCAAGAACGACGAGAAAGCGGAGGATCTGCATTTCCTGCCCAAGCCGTTCGGCCTGAAACAGCTCGCCGCCAAGGTGAAAGACGTGCTGTCCCAGGCGCCGCAGGCGAAGAAGGCGGGATAAGCACTCACCTCATTGTCATGGCCCGCGAATGCGGGTCACCCAGGTGACGCTTCAAAATAAGTAACCGTTGTCATTCCCGGCCGAGCGACCGCCCCACTACGCTGTCGCTAAGGGCGGAGCGAGGGGAAGGGAATCCAGGTGGTCGAGCACCGGAGATACTTCAACGCCTGGGTCCCCTTCCCTCGGCGCGCGAAGAGCGCGCCTCGCCGGGGATGACAAGTTTGTTTGAATTGAATCACCTGGATGGCCCGCATTCGCGGGCCATGACAAGTGGGGCGTTACTCTACCGGAATCCACATCTCCATATAGGCGCCCTTCTGCGCCGGATTGAAGCCGTCGGGATAGGCTTCGAAATCGGGGGCCTGGGCGATCTTGAAACCGGCCTTCGGGATCATCTCGCTCCAGATGACGGGCATCGCGGCCTGGATTTGCGGATGCAGATTCGGTCCGTCGAGGTCGAGGCGGAACACGGCGTAGCGGTTCGCCGGGATCCTCACGCGCGCGAATCCGGCGGGCAGCGCCGCGTCGCCGTTCACTTCCACGCCGGCCGTATAGGCGATGCTGCCTTCCGCCTTGTCGGCCATCGCCATCACGCCATAGGCGCGCCCGTCCACTTGTCCCGCGAGCGGCAAGCACTGGAGCAGGCGCGGCCACAGCGCGGGGATACCGCCCTTGTTGTCGGAATCGAAGATCGCGCTCGGCCCCGCCACCGTGAAGGCGTCGCGGTGGCTGAGCCCGTCGCGCAGCGTCACGCGCGGATTTGTGGAAGCCTTGCTCATCTCATTCTCTCCCATGTCGTGTTTTGCGATGGTGCGTTCGAATTGTCCGGGCGGCGCGCCGAAGCGGCGGCGGAAGGCGCGGGTGAATGCCTCCTGGCTCTGGAAGCCGTAATCGAAAGCGAGATCGATCAGCGCCGGCGGATTGGCCGCCGCGAGGCGAAACGCCGCCGCCTCCAGCCTGCGCCCGCGCACATAGCCCATCACGCTCTCGCCCAGCCGCGCGGTGAAGGCGCGGGAGAAATGCCACGGCGAAAGCCCCGCCGCATCGGCGAGCGCCGCCACGCTCAAGGGCGCGAACAGATGCGCCTCGATATAGGCGAGGGTGTCGGCGAGAAAGTCGGTCGAATTGCCCATGGCGGGAAGATTGGCAGAGCCGAAAAGCGCTGTCCTGACCGGGATTGCTCTTCCGCAGCACTGTCATCCCGGCCCAGCGATGCTTTTGCATCGCGCCGAGCCGGGACCCACGGTGACGTTGGCGGAATGGGTCCCGGCTCTCGCTTTGCTCGGCCGGGATGACACGGGGAATCGGGGGAAAAAGACGGCGATGGGAACCGCCCAGCGTTTTGGCCAAAACCCCATGAACGCCCCCGGAACATCATCCAGTATTTGTGAGATAAATCAGCCACTTATCTAGTATCTTGCAATCCAGAACAAAGCACGTACAGTCACCTTCATTGCGCCGCCTGGGGTGGCGTGCAAATAAGGAGGCGAGGCATGTCACAGGCGGCTCAGTTGCGGGTGGTGGCGAAGGACGAGAACAACGATCGCAAGCGGGCGCTGGAAGCGGCGCTCAGCCAGATCGACCGTGCCTTCGGCAAGGGTTCGGTGATGAAGCTGGGTCAGCGCGATCTGGGGCTCGATACCGACACGGTGTCGACCGGCTCGCTCGGGCTCGACATCGCGCTCGGCATCGGCGGGCTGCCGCGCGGCCGGGTGATCGAGATCTATGGGCCGGAATCCTCCGGCAAGACGACGCTGGCGCTGCATTGCGTGGCCGAGGCGCAGAAGAAGGGCGGCATCGCCGCCTATATCGACGCCGAACACGCGCTCGATCCCGTCTATGCCAAGAAGCTCGGTGTCGACATCGACGAAATGCTGATCTCCCAGCCCGACACGGGCGAACAGGCGCTGGAGATCACCGATACGCTGGTGCGCTCGGGCGGGGTGGACATCGTGGTCATCGATTCGGTGGCGGCGCTGACGCCCAAGGCCGAACTCGAAGGCGAGATGGGCGACCAGCTGCCGGGGTTGCAGGCGCGGCTGATGAGCCAGGCGCTGCGCAAGCTCACCGCCTCGATCAACAAGTCCAATACCATGGTCATCTTCATCAACCAGATCCGCATGAAGATCGGCATCATGTTCGGCAATCCGGAGACGACGACGGGCGGCAACGCGCTGAAGTTCTATTCCTCGGTCAGGCTCGACATCCGCCGCATCGGCGCGATCAAGGACCGCGACGACGTGGTCGGCAACCAGACCCGGGTGAAGGTGGTCAAGAACAAGGTCGCGCCCCCCTTCAAGCAGGTCGAGTTCGACATCATGTATGGCGTCGGCATCTCCAAGACGGGCGAATTGCTCGACCTCGGTGTCAAGGCCGGGATCGTGGAGAAGTCCGGCTCCTGGATGTCTTATGGCGGCGAGCGCATCGGCCAGGGGCGCGAGACCGCCAAGAATTTCCTCGCCCAGAACCCCGACATCGCCGCCAAGATCGAGGCCGCGATCCGCGAGAATGCCGGGCTGCTCGGCCAGGTCCTCGCCCATGGCGACAGTGAGGCCGCGGCCGACGCGGAGGAATAGTCCCGGGTTCAAAAGTTTGCCTGTTCCCTGTTGGCATGGGGAACGGCTCCGGAAGGGGCGGTCTCGCAAGAGGCCGCCCCTTCGACTTTCGAACCGGGGGGAGGGGGGGTAGGGCAAGTCTGGAAAACGAATAGAGCAGCCTGGAACAAGGAGATAGCCGATACGCCGTGCAAGGCCGCCCTCGGGGATGACATCGGTTGAGGTCGCCGTTACATAAGTTCGCATGCACAGCCTCACCGAAGTCCGCGCCAGTTTTCTCGATTTCTTCCGCGACCGGCAGCACGCCGTGGTGCCGTCCTCGCCGCTCGTGCCGCGCAACGATCCCAGCCTGCTGTTCACCAATGCCGGCATGGTGCAGTTCAAGAACGTCTTCACCGGCGCCGAGAAGCGGCCCTACAAGCGCGCCACCACGGTGCAGAAATGCGTGCGCGCCGGCGGCAAGCACAACGACCTCGACAATGTCGGCTACACCGCGCGCCACCACACCTTCTTCGAGATGCTGGGCAATTTCTCGTTCGGCGATTATTTCAAGGAAGCCGCGATCGAATATGCCTGGGACTATGTGCGCAACGTCGCGCGCCTCGACAAGAACCGGCTGTGGGTCACGGTCTACCCGACCGACGATCAGGCGCGCACGTTGTGGAAGAAGATCGCCGGCCTCTCCGACGAGCGCATCATCGGCCATGAGAGCAATCTGTGGGCGATGGGGCCGA
>DATNNS010000354.1:0-3807 GCA_035601715.1 Rhizomicrobium sp. | reverse complement strand
GGCCATCTGCATCCCTGCGCCAGCGTCACCCGCCACGGTCGCACACTGCGCCGCCGCTGCTTCGCGTCGGACGGCGCGCGCATGGTGCTGCCCGCGTTCGGCGCCTATACGGGCGGATTGGATGTGCGCGACCGCGCGCTGCGTTCGCTGTTCGCGGATGTGTTTCGGGCGTATTTGCTGGGACAGCGGCGCGTCTACGCCGTCGCGGCGTAAACAGCTACGTCCCGCGCTGCCGGAACACCACCGAGGACAGCCAGCCGAGCAGCACGGCCAGAAGCACCGCCGCGAGCCCGTAAAGGAACGGCCGGTCGTGCGCGAAGCTGAAGACCTGCCGCTCCAGCCCGACCTGCTCGACATAGAGCGGCGTCGACTGCGCGCTGATCACGGTGCCGTCGTGGAACAGATAGACTTCCGCGGTGTATTGCCCGCGCGGCACGGTGGCCGGCACCGGCACACGGACGCGGAACAGCGAATAGCTGAGGAATTCCACGCCCGCCGGATTCTCCCGGTAGAGCCCGTCGCGGGCGCGGCCGCGGATCGCGGCCAGCCGGAACGGTTCGGCTTTCGCCGCCGTGTGCGTGCTGACGCTTTGCGGCTCGACGTCGGCGAGGCCCAGCTGATAGCGCTCGCGCGTCTCTTCGGCGGTGACATCCTTCAGCGGTCTTGTGCTGGCGACGAAATAATAGGCCGGCATGCCGAACAGCGTCATCGCATCGCGATTGATCCACACGCCCGCGACACGCACCTTGCGGCGCACGACCATGTCGGCACCCGGGCCGCGCACCACCACCACGACGTCGCGGCTGGTGTTGATGCCCGCGGCGTCGGACGATTCGATGGCGCCGAAGACGACGATGTCTGTACCGGTGTAGCTGGATGTGATCTGGATCTGGTCCTGCGACAGGCCTGACACCAGATCGTCGGCCGCCGCGGCCGTGGCCGCGAGACAAAAGACGGCCGCCAGGGCGCCGCGCATCATGGCGCGGCCACCTGCAGGCTGTAGAGATCGTCCGGCGTCGCCACCAGCCCGTAGAACAGCCGCAGCGCCACCGCCAGGATCAGCAGCGCCAGGATCAGGCGCGACTGCTCGCCGCGCAAGCGTCCCGCCAGCCGTGTGCCGAATTGCGCGCCGACAACCCCGCCCAGGATCAGGACCAGCGCCAGCACGATGTCGACGCTGAAATTGTTCACCGATTGCAAGATGGTGGTGACTGCGGTGACGGCCAGGATCTGCACCAGCGAGGTTCCGATCACCACATTGGTCGGCATGCGCAGCAGATAGATCATCGCCGGCACCAGCAGGAAGCCGCCGCCCACGCCCATCACCGCCGACAGCACGCCGACGAAGACGCCCAGCGCCAGGGGCGGAATCACGCTGATATAAAGCCGCGAATCGTGAAAGCGGACTTTGAACGGCAATCCATGAATCCAATTGTGGCGATGGCTGGCGCGCGCTGGCGCCGCCGTGCCGGCACGCGCGGCGAGCAGGGCGCGCACGCTTTCGTTGAGCATGATGCCGCCGACGGCGCCCAGCAGCACGACATAGCTGACGGAGACCACCAGGTCGGTCTGGCCCTTGGCGCGCATCAGCGCGAACCACCACACGCCGATCGCCGTCCCGGCGACGCCGCCCGCCAGCATCACGGCGGCCATCTTGAAATCGATCGCGCGCCGGCGCCATTGCGCGATGGCGCCCGACATCGACGATGCGGTCATGTGGCTCGCGGTGGTCGCCACCGCCACGGGCGCGGGAATGCCGTAGAAGATCAGGATGGGCGTCAGCAGGAAGCCGCCGCTGATGCCGAACATGCCCGACACCATGCCGACCGCAGCGCCCAGCGCGAGAATGATCAGCCAGTGGACCGACATCTCGGCGATGGGCAGGTAGATTTCCATCGGTCAGCGGCTATGCGCGCGGGGCGGAGCGTGCGCCCGGAGACGCGCGCGATTCGCCGGACGTGGGGCAATGTGGCTGACGGCGCGCGGCCGGGTCAACCGCCCGATGTGGCGCCCAGGATGCTGGACGCGTCCGGCGGATTGTTCGCGGCGTGATCTTCGGGCTGCGGCTTGAACGCGGCGGCGGCATGTTCGGCCGCGGCCTTGTCGTCGGCGCCGAGCTGGGTCGACAGCGCATCGATGCGCGCCTTGGATTCGGTGTCGCCCTGGGCGGCCGCGATCGCGTACCACTTGTACGCATCGGTCAGGCTTTGCGGCACGCCCATGCCGCGCTCATACAGCACCGCGAGATTGAACTGTGAATCCGACAGCCCGTAGTTCGCCGCGCGCGTGAACCATTGCGCGGCCTGGGTGTAATCCTTCTTGACGCCGGTGCCCTGGGCATAGGCGACGGCGAGATTGTGCATCGCCTTGCGATTGCCGAGCTTGGCGGCGGCGGCATAGAGCTGCACCGCCTTGGTCGCGTCCGCCGGCACGCCGTGGCCGCGCTCGTAGAGCGTGCCCAGGCGATATTCGGCGACCGGTTCGGCTTGCGCCGCGGCGCGGTCGAGCCAGCGCGCGGCCTCGGCTTCGTTCACCGCCGTGCCCTGGCCGTCGAGATAGGCAAGCCCCAGCAGCAATTCGCCCTTGGCGTTGCCGGTATTGGCCAGCACGGCGAGGCGCTGCAGCGGTGTCATCGGCGGCGCTTGCGGCGCGGTGCGTTGCGCGACGGCGGGCCTGGGCGTCGTCGCTGAAGCGAGAGCCGCCGCGCGGGGCGAAATCATCGGCGAGGACGGTGCCAGCCGTGGCGGCGTCGCGCTCGCGGGTTCATTTGGCGTTACGGGATTGCTTTCGTCGCCTGGCGTGGCCGGTACCGCCGCGGCGGGAGCGTTCTGTGCGACCGGGCGCGGCGCCGCACTCGGCTGTGCCTGGAAGATCGGCGGCAGGCTGGTGTGCGGCGTGGCTGTGCTGAGCCCATGGCTGAGCAGCACACCGGCCACCATCGCGCACACCGCGATCAACACGATCCCGCCGATCAGCAGGTAACGGGTCCGGCCGGCTTTCGCGGGCTCCGCCGCCGCTTCCACCGGGCGGGTCGATCCCCAACTGAATCCGGCGAAGGGCGAGCGCGCGGTCTGTTCGGCCTGGGCGGCGGCTGCGGTGCGCGCCGAACGCCGGGCGGCCGCGAGATAGGATTCGCCGCTCGCGTCGTTGGCTTTCTGCGTTGCCGCGGCCGCGAAGGCTTCGGCGCCGAACGCATGTCCGCCGCCGAAATTGGGCTCGGCGACATGGGTATATTGCGGCTCATAGACCGGCGACGGCGTGAACGGGTCCGACGGCTGCTGGAACGCGGGCTGCGCCTGGTCGGGGAACGGCGGCAGATCGAAATTGCTGCCGGCCGGTAGCGGCGGCGGCGGTGCGGCTTGCGGCGCGGGGCCGGGATCGAGACGGCCGGAAGCTTCCGTCACCGCCGCGCGCAATTCGGCGACAGCGTCGCGATGGCGCTTGTCGGCGGCGTCGACGCGCGAGGCGAGGCTGCGCATATCCTCCTCGACGTGATGGGCGCCGGCGTTTTTCTGTTCGGTGTGCTCGAGGCGGCTGGCGATATCGGACAGCGCCTGCTCGATGCCGTGCAGGCGGCGGTCGATGCCGGTTTCGGCGTTGCGCGCTTCGAGCTTGGCGACATTCTCTTCAAGCCGCGCCATGGCGCCGGCGTTCTGCGCCTCGTTGGCGGAGAAGCGCATGCTGAGCCGGTCGAGCACTTCGCTCAGTTGCGCGAGGGCCGCGGCCTGGCGCTGCATCTCGGCGGTTTCGCCCGGCTTGGCGGAATGCGTGGACTCGATGCTGGCGACGGTTTTCTCCAGCGCGCTG
>DATNNS010000353.1:0-11001 GCA_035601715.1 Rhizomicrobium sp. | reverse complement strand
GGGGAGGGGGTCGGTCTCGCCGATAAGACCACCCCCCTCCCCGAAGCGCTTCGCGCTTCGACCCTCCCTCAAGGGGAGGGTGGTTCAGATATGCGCTCATCCGCCCGTCACCGGGGGAAAGAACGCGACCTCGTCGTTGGCGTTCAGTGTTGCGTCCAATGACGCGTGATCCTGATTCACCGCCGCGCGCAGGCGCGCCATGTCGGAGAACGCGTCCGCGTAGCCCGCTCCGCGCGTTCGCAGGTAATCGGCGAGATCGCCCACCGTCTTCACGCCCGCCGGCAGCGCGATCGTCTCTTCGCCGCAGCCGACCTTCTGCCGCACCCAGGCGAAGTAGAGCAGCCTCACGCATCGCTCCGGCGCAGATAGGCAAGCCCGGAGCGGAAGTAGATGTAGCCGGTGGCGACCGTGAGCCCCGCCGCGACCCATAGCCCGATATAGGCCGCCGCGCTGTAGCTGACGCCGAGCGCCGGCGGCAGGTGTTCCTTCGCCAGCGGCTCCAGGATCATCGCGCCGATCGCGATCATCTGGATCGTCGTCTTGAACTTGGCGACGGCGGTGACGGGAATGCTCACCGCCGCGCCGGCGAGGAACTCGCGCAAGCCCGAGACGAGGATCTCGCGCGTCAGGATGATCAGCGCCGGCACCAGGCGCAGCAGGCTGGCGAGGCTGGGCTCCAGGTTGAACTGCTGGATGCTGCCTTCGGCCACCAGCATCATCAGCGCGACGGCGACAAGGATCTTGTCTGCGATCGGATCGAGCATGCGCCCGAAATTACTGCCGGCATTGAGCTTGCGCGCGGCAAGCCCGTCCAGCGCGTCGCTCAAGCCCGCGATGCAGAATATCGCGAACGCAACGATCCGCGCCGCGTCGCCATGCAGCACGAAGGCGACGGCGAACACCGGCACCAGGAGGATGCGGCTGATGGTGATGGCATTGGGGAGGCGGAACATGGCCCCACCTTAGCACTCAGCCGGTGGGATGGAAGAAATCGTGGATCTTTTTCGCCAGCGCGCTGCTCACCCCGCCGACCGACTCCAGGTCCGTCAGGCTGGCCGCCGAGACCGCCCGGGCGGAGCCGAAATGCTGCAGCAATGCGCGCTTGCGCGAGGCGCCGACGCCTGCGATCTCGTCCAGCGGATTGGCGCCGATCGCCTTGCTGCGCTTCTTGCGGTGGCTGCCGATGGCGAAGCGGTGCGCCTCGTCGCGCAGCCGCTGCAGGTAATACAGAACCGGGCTCTTGGCATCGAGCCGGAACGGCTCGCGGCCCGGCATGTAGAAATGTTCCCGCCCCGCGTCGCGGTCCGGGCCCTTCGAAATGCCGACCAGCAGCACGTCCTCGACGCCGAGGTCTTCCAGCACGCTTTGGGCCACTGAAAGCTGTCCCGGGCCGCCGTCGATCAGCGCGACATCGGGCCATTTGGCCTTGGCCTCGTCGGCCTCGTTCTCCTTTACCAGCCGCGAGAAGCGCCGCGTCAGCACTTCGCGCATCATGCCGTAATCGTCGCCCGGCGTGATCTCGGCCGATTTGATGTTGAACTTGCGGTACTCGCCTTTCTCGAAACCGTCCGCCCCCGCCACGATCATCGCGCCCAGCGCATTGCTGCCCTGGATGTGGGAGTTGTCATAGACCTCGATGCGCCGGGGCGGGGTTTCGAGGCCGAAGGTCTCGGCAACGCCTTCGAGCAGCTCGCGCTGCGCGGAATTCTCCGCCAGCCTGCGGCCGAGCTGCTCGCGCGCGTTCTGCAGCGCCATGTCCATGATCTCGCGCTTCTCGCCGCGCTGCGGCACCGCGATCTCGACCCTGCGCTCGGCGCGCAGGCTCAGCGCCTCGCCGAGCAGCGCGCAATCGGCGATGTCCTCGGACAGCAGCACCAGCGCCGGCGCCGGCCGCTCGTCGTAGAATTGCGCCACGAAACTGGCGAGCACCTCGGCGGTGGACAGTTCGCGCGGATGACGCGGGAAATAGGGCCGGTTGCCCCAGTTCTGGCCGGCGCGGAAGAAGAACACCTGGATGCAGGTCTCGCCGCCCTGGTTGTAGGCCGCGAACACGTCACCCTCGCTGAAGGTGTTGGGATTGATGCCCTGATGCAGCTGGATATGGCTCATCGCGCGGATGCGGTCGCGCAGCCGCGCGGCGGCCTCGAAGTCCATCGCCTCCGACGCCGTGTTCATGTCCTTGACGAGGATGTCCTGCACCGCGCGGCTTTTGCCGGTGAGGAACAGCTCGGCCTCGCGCACCAGCTCGGCATAGCCCGGCTGATCGACGCGCCCGGTGCATGGCGCGCTGCAACGCTTGATCTGGAACAGCAGGCACGGCCGCGTGCGCGATTCGAACACCGAATCCGAACACGAGCGCAACAGGAATGCGCGCTGCAACGTATTGAGCGTGCGGTTGACGGCGCCGGCGCTGGCGAACGGCCCGAAATAGACGCCTTTGGTCGATTTGGCGCCGCGATGCTTGAGCAGCTGCGGAAAAGCGTGATCCTCGCGCAGCAATATGTTGGGAAAGGACTTGTCGTCGCGATAGGAGACGTTGTAGCGCGGCTTCAGCCGCTTGATCAGATTGGATTCGAGCAGCAGCGCCTCGATCTCGGACGCCGTGGTGACGAACAGCATCTCCGCCGTCTCGGCGATCATCCGCGCGATGCGCTCGTTGTGCCCGCCCTTGGTGTAGGAAGCGACGCGCTTCTTGAGGCTCTTGGCCTTGCCGACATAGAGCACGTCGCCCTTGTCGCCCATCATCCGATAGACGCCCGGCCCGTCGGGCAGCGTCTTCAGATAGGCCGCAATGCGCGCAGGGCCTTTGAGGGGAAGGGTGTCGCTCATAGCTCCTGATATAATAGCGCACTGTCATCCCGGCCAAGCGATGCGTTCGCATCGCGCCGAGCCGGGACCCATTGCGCCGCTTTCCCGATGGGTCCCGGATCGGCGCTATCGCGCCGTCCGGGATGACAACGGGGATGCGTCTCAATTCGGCGTAGTCGGCGCCACCAGATGGGCGAAGGCGAAGCGCACGACGAGCAGGATCGCGGCCGAGACCGCCATCAGGCCCACATGCAGCAGCCAGAAGCTCGTGTCCGGCATCGTCCCGAGCAGGCCGCCGAGATAGCCGGTCAAGAGATTGCCCATGAACAGATGGATGTAATAGACCGCGATCATGATGCCGCCGAGCCCCTTGGGCGCCGCGCGGGAATAGAGCGCCAGCCCGACGGGCAGAACGTTGGCGAAGCCGACGTCGTTCAGGATGTGAAAGCCCAGCGCCCAATAGAGCGGCACGGGATGGCCCGTCGAGGTCGCCACCGCCGCGCAGCCCGCCAGCACCAGCGGGCCCGTCGCGCTGATCGCCACGCCGATGACGATCTTGGTGATCTCGTCGGGCTCCTTCCAGCGCTTGCCGTACCAGCGCCAGAACGCGATCACGCCGACCATCGTGACCGCGCTGACAAAGGCGTCCATCGACACGATCCAGGTGATCGGCATGTTGAAGCCGAAGAACACCGTCTGGAAATTCTTCTCGCCCCAGACGAGATAGGCGTCGAAGATCTCCTGATTGCCGACGATCGACAGCGCCAGCACCGGCAGCAGCGCCACCAGCAGGATCACGGCCTTCCAGTCGCGCGTCGTGAGGGGCGGGCGCTCCACGGAAGCGCCTTTCGTCCGCGCGGGTTCCGGCGGGAAGTGGCGCCGTCCCGCGAGATAGATCGCAAGCCCCAGCACCATCCCGACGCCGGCGGCGACGAAACCCAGATGCCAGTCCACCCGCTGGCCGAGATAGCCGCAGATCACCGGCGAGATGATCACGGCAAGCTGGATGCCCATGAAATAGATCTGGAATCCGTCGGCGCGGCGCGTATCGGTGACGCTGTAGAGCGCGCCGACTTGGCTCGCGATATTGCCCTTGAAGCAGCCGACGCCGGCGAGCAGGAACAGCAGCGCGACCAGGAATGTCGCATTCAGCGCCAACAGGAAACTGCCGGCCACCATCAGGATCGCGCCGAGCGTCACGGTCGTCGTGCGCCCGATCAGCCGGTCGGCGAGGAAGCCGCCGGCCAGCGGCGTGATGTAAACCAGCGCCGCATAGAGTTGCGCCGTATTGGAGGCGAGCGCCATCTGCGACTGCGTGCCGTACACCCAGCCGATCAGCCGCCGGAACGCGTCGAACCCCCACACCTGCTCGATATGGCCGGGCTGCAGCAGATAGTGCGTGAGGTACAGCACCAGCAGCGTCTGCATGCCGTAATAGGAAAAGCGCTCCCAGAACTCCGACGCCGACAGCCAGCCGAGCCCCCGCGGGTGGCCGATGAAAGCCGTGTCGTTCGCGATATCCGGCCCCGGGCCGGAAACGATCGTTGCGTCGCTCACTGAAATCCCCACCGCAGATGGCCGCGCACTCTTCCGGAACGCCGCCCCCAAGCGCAAGTCCTTGACAGATCAATTCACGTTCAGCTGGCCCGCTGCCGCTCGATCTCCACGCCGCCCGATTCGGCGCCGGGCAGGGCGTGCAGTTTTTCCACCCGCACGCGCGCGGTTTTCACGCGCGGATCGTCGAAGCAGGCCTGCGCGATGCGCTCGGCCAGCGTCTCGGCGAGATTGATGTGGCCTTTGCCGACGATGGCGCGGATGCTGGCGTCGATCGCCGCGTAATCGACCACCTTGTCGAGCTTGTCCTCGATGACGGCCGCGTCTTCCACCGCGAGATCGACATTGACGCGCACCGGCTGGAGCTTGCCCTGCTCGTGGCCGTAGACGCCGATATGGGCGAGCAGTTCGAGATTGCGGATGAAGACGTGCCGCACGGCCGTCTTGGCATCCGCGATGCGCAGCGGCTGGATTTTGGAGGCCTGCGTCATTGCGTGACTTTCCAGATCAGATGCTGCCCCGCGTCCACCGCGACCGTCTGGCCGGTGACGGCGCGGGCGCCCAGAAGATAGCGCACCGCGTCGCAAATATCCTGCGGATCGGAGCCGTGGCCCAGGATGGTGGATTTGCGCTCCTGCGCGAAATGCTCCGGGCTCTGGGCGGCGGCCTTGAGCGTCGGCCCGGGCGCCACCGCATTCACCCGGATGCGCGGCGACAGCGCCTGCGCCAGCGTGACGGTCAGCCAATGCAGGCCGGCGCGCGAGACGCCATAGGTGAGGAAATCCGGCGCCGGGCTGAGCACGCGCTGGTCGAGCAGGCTGACGATCGCGCCGTTCGCACCGTCGGGAAGCTGCCGCGCGAAAGCCTGCGACAGCACGAAGGGCGCGCGCAGGTTCACATTCATATGCGCGTCCCAGCTTTGCCGCGTGGCGCTCTGCCAGTCATCGTTCTCGAACAGCGAAGCGCTGTTGATCAGCGCGGTGAGCGGACCGAGATCCCGCGCCGCGCGGGTCAGGATTGTGGCGACTTCCTCTTCACGCCCGAGATCGGCTTTCACGATCGTCGCGCGCCGGCCGAGCTTGCGCACCTCGTCGGCCGCGCCCTGAGCATCCTTCGCCGAACTGTTGAAATGGATCGCCACGTCCCAGCCGTCGCGCGCCAGATCGAGCGCGATGGCGCGGCCCAATCGCTTGGCCGCGCCGGTTACGAGAACGGTCCTGGGTTCGCCGGTCATGGCCGCAATCTATCCCCTATCGCCTGCAATTGCGCCTGTGCCCGCTGCAGATAGAACCCTTCGCCGCACAGCGTGCAGGCGAAAAACGTGCTGTCCGGCGCGCCGTCGAGCACGATCATGGGCTCCAGCGCGAGGCCGGCGCGGAAACTGTCCATCATGGCGGCCCACGGCTTGCCCAGGTCGCGCTGCGCGATCACGGGCGCGAAGTCGGCCTGCAACCCTTTCAGCACGATGTAATAGGCGTACATCCGGCCCTTGGTCGCGTAGAAGATATCGTCGGTGCGGCCTTCGAGCGGGAAGCCGGCGGTCTTGTCGATGTGATCCTGTATCGCCGCCGCCGATGCGCTGAGATCGGCGCCGATTCCGTTCAACGCATATTGCAGCGTGCCGGCGCCGCGGTCGAAAACCACTTGCCCGAGCGCGAGGCGCTGGTTGTACTGGCGCAGCGCATGCACCGCGTCGCGATATTGCGAGTCCGACGTCGCCGTCGGCCACAGCGACTGCTGCGGATTCCACACCCACACGTCGGGCGGATATTGCAAAAGGCCCGCCGCTTTTTGCAGATCGGGATCGCTACCGTGCCCGGCGCGTTCGTTCATCGCGTAGGTGAAGCGGGCGAGGGCCGCGACGATGCCCATTTGATAGTTCGGCATGTCGTCGAGCAGCGCGGTCGGCGAGAACCACGGCGCGTTGGCGGCCCAGCCGTGCTTGTTCACTTCGCGGCTGATCAGCGCCGCGCTCGCCGCCACGGCATGGCTCATGCCGGGCTTCAGCGTCTTGGGCCCGAAATCCGGATTGTCGTCGATGGTGGAGTGGAACAGCGCGATCGCAGGATAGAGCACGAACAGCACCAGCACCACGATCAGGCAGATGCGCGCGATCGGCCCGGCGCGGGGATGATCGAAGGCGTCGCGGCCGGCTTCCGCGGCGCGCCCGGCCTGCGTTTCCGCCCGTGTCCGCGCCTGCGCAAAACGCTCGCGGATTTCGCGCCAGCGCTGACGGACGGCCTGATCGAATTCCATAGCGGCAATGTGGAGCGAAACCCGCGCGCTCTTCAACCCTCCCGCCAAGGGGACAAGCGCGATCCGAAAAAGGTCGGCGGGTGCGGTAAGCGGATCGCGTTCGCGCTGGTGGAACGCGGCGGTCAACGCCGCTCGTTTCATGTCCCCCAAGGTCAACGCCAAGACCCGACACCCGATCTTGGTGCGTCAATCACCTCATCTTGCCAAGTTCGAGCGAGAACCGACCAGCAGCGTCAGAAATCCAAGCCAGTGGATTGGCAGCGCAGTACTGATCTATCCAAGCAGCCATGGCGTCACTATCTGTACGATGCGACGCGGCATTTACCAACGCGTTGTCGCGGTCTGCAGCCGACAGGAACCCTTCAACCCATGCAATGTCGATCAGCCGCTTCCAGGGCATTTGCTGATCTTCCTTGTCGGCTATCCATGTTCCACAAGACCGAACTCCGAAGCCCCAGACCCGATATTGCTGTCCAGCAGCGTCAACCCGGATGGACAAGGCCATCAAGATGATGGCCGCTCCGATAAGTCTCATGCTCCCCTCCTGTTGCTCGGCGCTCGCGCCGCGATCTCGCGGGCAGGCAGCTCGTCGTCGTCCCGTTCCATCACAGAATCCTGTGAGTCATTGGTCGCGCAACCTTATGCCACGTCATGCCACGAGCGCGAATCTTGTGCCATCGGAGCGGCGTATTGGATGATCGGGTTGCCGGACCCCTACACCACAAGGGCGGGGTCCGACTGGCGCGCCCGTCCCAGCTTTGTGCTGGGGTGCAGACCCTGTCTCGCTTCAACGAGACAGGGTCGTTTCCAAATCACTTTGTTAAGGCACAATTCCCCTGGAAAGAGGGCGGATCAGCCCACGAAACCGACAATCCGCTTCACGTCCGCCATGATCGGCGCCGCGATGGCGCCGGCTTTCTCCGCGCCCGCTTTGAGGATGCGGTCGATCTCGGCGGTGTCGGCCAGCAGGCGGCGCATCTCCGCGGCGATCGGCGTCAGCCTGGCGACGGCGAGTTCGGCGAGCGCGTTCTTGAAGCCGGAGAATTGCTGGCCGCCATATCGCGCGAGCACCGCCGCCACCGGCTCCTCGGCCAGCGCCGCATAGATCGCGATCAAATTGTCCGCCTCGGGCCGCCCTTCGAGCTCCTTCTCGCTCTGCGGCAGCGGCAGCGGATCGGTCTTGGCCTTGCGGATCTTCTGCGCGATGGCGTCGGCATCGTCGGTCAGGTTGATGCGCGAATAATCGCTCTCGTCCGACTTCGACATTTTTTTGCTGCCGTCGCGCAAGCTCATCACCCGCGTGCCCGGCCCGGTGATCACCGCTTCGGGCAGCGGGAAGAAATCCGGCGCGGAGAAATCGTTGTTGAACTTCTGCGCGATGTCACGCGTCAGTTCGAGGTGCTGGCGCTGGTCCTCGCCCACCGGCACATGCGTCGCCTTGTAGATCAAAATGTCGGCGGCCTGCAGCACGGGATAGGTGTAGAGCCCGGCCGACGAGCGTTCCTTGTGCTTGCCGGATTTCTCCTTGAATTGCGTCATGCGGTCGAGCCAGCCGAGCCGCGCCACGCAATCGAATATCCAGGCGAGCTCGGCGTGTTCGTGCACCTGCGCCTGGTTGAACAGGATCGCGCGTTTGGGATCGACGCCGCAGGCGATATAGGCCGCGGTCACTTCGCGCGTCGCGGCCGCGATCTCCTTGTGATTGCGGTAGCCGACATCCTGCGTGATCGCGTGCAGGTCGACCACGCAATAAAGGCATTCCATCTGGTCCTGGAGCTTCACCCAGTTCTTGAGCGCGCCCAGATAGTTGCCCAGGTGGAGCGTATTGGTCGGCTGCATGCCGGAAAGGACGCGATTGGTCATGATGGCGGGCCTCGAGAGGCGCGCCTTATGCCCTCAAAGCAGCCTGCGCTTCAAGAGCTTCGCCCTCCAGCGCCCGGACGAGCCGCGTCTCGATGCTTTTCAGCCGCTCGGCGTGGATCACCTTGTGGCCGAAACCGTCGCGCACATAGAAGACGTCAACGGCGCGCTCGCCATAGGTCGCCACGATGGACGACGAGATCGACAGGCCGGATTCGAAGATCGCGTGGGTCACGTCGTAGAGCAGGCCTTGCCGGTCGAGGCCTTCCACTTCCAGAACGGTCGCGGTGGTCGAAGCCTCGTTGTCGAAGTTGACCCGCGGGCGGACCTGGAACGCGCGCGTGCGCGGCTGGCGCGGACGGTTCGCGAGGACCTGCCGCGGCCGGATTTCGCCGGAGAGCGTCCTGGCGATGGTCTGGCGCAAGCGCGCGACGCGGCCGGCATCGCCGAACGGCCCGCCCTCGGCATCCTGGACAGAGAACACGTCGAGCGCGAAGCCGTCGGTCGTGGTGAACGCCTTGGCGTCGACGATCGAGCCGCCCGACACCGCGATCGCGCCGGCAAGCTTGGAGAACAGGCCGGGATGATCGGGCGTGTAGATCGCCACCTCCGTCACCGCCCGGAATATGTCGCTCTCGGCGGAGAGCGCGAGCAATTCGCCTTTCGCGTCCGCTTCGGCCGTAAGCCGCGCGTTGTGTTCCAGCATCGCCTCGTTGAAGGCGAGCCAGTAGTTGTCGTAGTGGCGGGAAAGTGCGCGCTCGCGCTGCGCCGGCGTAAGATCGGCAAGCCGGGCCGCGAGCTTGGCCTTCGCGTCCGCGATGCGCGCGGCACGGGCCGGCGTCGCGTCGCCGCCCGACATCACCGCCTCGGCCTCGTAATAAAGCTCGCGCAGCAGCTGGCCCTTCCAGCCGTTCCACACGCCGGGCCCGACCGCGCGGATGTCGGCGACGGTCAGCACCAGCAGCAGGCGCAGCATCTCCGGCGATTGCACCGTGGCGACGAAGTCGCGCACGGTCTTGGGGTCGGCGATGTCGCGCTTCTGCGCGGTGTCGCTCATCACCAGATGGTTGCGCACCAGCCAGGCGACGGCTTTGGCGTCGTCATGCGAGAGGCCCAGCCGCTGGCACAGCGCGTACGCGATCTCCGCACCCACGGCCGAATGATCGCCCGGCAAGCCCTTGGCGACGTCGTGCAGCAGGATCGCGATGTAGAGCACTTCGCGCGATTTGATGCGCTTGATGACGTCGCTGGCGAGCGGATGCTCGCCCTTGAGTTCGCCGCGGTCGATGGCGGCGATGTTGCCGACGGCGCGGATCAAATGCTCGTCCACGGTGTAGTGATGATACATGTTGAACTGCATCAGCCCGACCGCATGGTCGAACGCCGGAAGGAAGCGGCCGAGCACGCCCGCCTCGTTGATCCAGCGCAGCGTGCGCTCGGGATCTCCGCGCGACGTGAGGATCTCCAGGAACAGCCGGTTCGCCTCGCGGTCGTCGCGCAATTTGTCGTCGATCAGATCGAGCGAGCGGGTGATGGTGCGCAGCGCGGCGGGATGCACATCCACGCCCTTGGCGCCCGCCGTGTGGAAGATGCGGATCAGATTGACCGGATCGTGGCGGAAGATGCCGGACCGCGCGTTGAGCCGGCCGTTCTCGACGTAGAAATCCTCGGCGTCCGAGCGCGGCTTGAGGAAGCCGGGCAGCAGGCGCGACAGCGACGGCCGGGGCTTCTTGTTCTGCTCTTCGAGCGCGGCGCAGAAGATGCGCGTCAGGTCGCCCACGTCCTTGGCGACGCGGAAATAGGCGCGCATGAACGCTTCCACCGCGCGGCGCGGCGTGTCGCCGCTGAACCCCAGCTCTTTTGCCAGCTCGGGCTGCACGTCGAAGGACAGCCGTTCCTCGGCGCGGCCGACCAGCCAGTGCAGGCGGCAGCGCACGTCCCACAGGAACGCCTCGGCGTCCTGGAAAATCCGGAACTCGTCCTGCGTGAACACGTTGTGCGCGACGAGATCGGCGGCATCGTCGACCTGGTAGAGAAATTTGCCGATCCAGTAGAGCGTCTGCAGGTCGCGAAGCCCGCCCTTGCCGTCCTTGATGTTGGGCTCGACCAGATAGCGGCTCTCGCCCTGGCGCACATGGCGTTCGTCGCGCTCGGCCAGCTTCGCCTCGGCGAATTCATGGCCGGTCTTGGCCGCGATCTCGCTCCAGAAGGTTTTGCGCAGATCGTCGAACAGCGCGCGCTCTCCCCACAAAAAGCGCGCCTCCAGCAGCGACGTGCGGATGGTCAGGTCCTGCTTGGCCAGCCGCACGCATTCGGCGAGCGAGCGGGTGGCATGGCCGACTTTCAGTCCCAAATCCCACAACATATGCAGGATGAATTCGATGACGCTCTCGCCCCACGCCGTCTGCTTGTAGGGTCGCAGGAACAGCAGATCGACGTCGGAGAACGGCGCCATCTGGCCGCGGCCGTAGCCGCCGGTCGCCACGACCGAAAGCCGCTCGGCCTGGGTCGGATTCTGCGCGT
>DATNNS010000352.1:0-17102 GCA_035601715.1 Rhizomicrobium sp. | reverse complement strand
ATCCATCGTAACCACAAACGCATTGTGATCGAGAGAAAATAAGTATAAACGCCAAGCGATATCGATCAGTGTGATCAGGCCGCCCGATGACGCGTCAAGAAGAAACTCGCCGCTGCGCGTAACGATAACCACCTCTGGTGCCCTTATTGCGATATCCAGAAACCCAATCTGTTCCGGGAGAACCTTTCTGAGAATCTCTGTGAACCCTAGATATGCTTTCAATACTTCGGGGTTGCCCTGAACGTATCTGTTGCCCTCGCCAAATGTTGCCATTGAAACGAGGGCTTCTTTCATACGATAAATTGGCGAAAATCCGCTGTGACCGCCGACATACTTCTGATGCACCTCGTTACTATAGTTGCTGTAGGCCTGAGCCGACGAAATTAGGTTCGTCGGTATTTGGTTTACAACCTGATAGGTGGACACTGGTGAATTGGAGTCGATGAACATGCCCGCAATGCTCTTTTGCGCCGGTATGGACAGGTTATATTGGACACCAACATTTTGCGGCAGTTCCAGCGGCGTTTCGGTACCATCTGAATATGTGATCATCCCGACATCTATGGATGACGGGCGCTTGGGAAATAGGTTTTTCCTAAAGAAACTCGCAAACGCACCGCTGAGATAGGTGTATGTGCCTTCCTTGCTGAGCTGAGGTGTCGCCAAATACTGCCGATTGAAACCCAAGTGCCGAGAAAAGATTTGAAGTAGAGAACTCTTACCTGCACCGTTGGAACCAGTGAGCACAGTCAATCGGTCGTGGAGCGCAATGTCGACACTGTCGAATTGCCGCCATCCTTCGATGCGTAAGCGAGAGAACCGAAGGTTCTGATCAGTCATATCGTTTAGCCGGCGTCCCTATGCAGGGAAGACTATTGAAAATGAACTAGGTCGGAAAGCGGTCGCGCGAATTGTGTCCCCACTTATGTCCTGGCTGGGCGCGAATATTTGTCTAGCAGCTAAGTGATTGAAATCATGGTGCCAGCTGGTGGAGAGGAATTGCGGGCGCGCGACTTTTCATGTCCATCTTTGACAGCGATCTCTTGGTCGTTGCCATAAATGTCAGGTTGTCGTCCCATCCCTATACCCCCTCCCCTTGAGGGAGGGTCGAAATTTGCGTAGCGCAGCGAAGCGAATTTCGGGGAGGGGGAAAGTCTTACCGCAGAGACCTTCCCCTTCCCGAAAACGCTTCGCATTTTCGACCCTCCCTCAAGGGGAGGGTGAAAGAGGATGCTGATTGAACCGCAGGCCCGCCCACACCGACCCCTTCGTCATCGAGCAGAACAATGCCACAGGCAGCGTGTCGTACTGGCAGAACGCCGACAACCAGAGCGCGGCGGACCGCCATGGCGTGAGCCTGGCCGACTATATCCATGCGATGTACGGCTTCATCCGCCAGGCCAAATGCCGCGACGTGCTGATGATCGGCTGCGGCGGCGGCACGCTGGCGACGATGCTGTGCCGCACCGGCGTTCGGGTCGCGATCGTCGATACCAATGCCGCGTCCTTCGAGATCGCGCGGCGCTATTTCCACATGCCGCAGGATATCGCCTGCCATGTCGCGGATGGCGCGGCGTTCCTGCGCCGCACCAAAGCGCGCTACGACGCCATCGTGCTCGACGCCTATGACGACGCGGCGATCCCCAAGCAGTTCTTGCGCAAATCCTTCTTCGATCTGGCACAATCGCGCATGGCGAAGCGCGGCGCGATCTTCCTGATGAACATCATCGTCAGCGATGACGCCGACCGTACGCCCGACCGCATCGTCCGGCTGATGGGGCGGACCTGGCGCCACACGCGCCTGCTGGATTGCGACGGCTGGGAGAACCGCAACGCCGTCGCGCTCGCCGGCGCCGTACGCGCGCTCCGGCGCCCCAGACTTCTGCTGCCGCCGGCGCGCGGCGCGCGCAAGCTCGCGGCCGATCTCAAGGCGTTGGAATTCCGCGCCTTGCGTGCGTAAATCGGCGATGCTCCTCAAGAAGCGCTCTTTCACGCTCTCCGGCCACCGCACTTCGGTGGCGCTGGAGCCGGAATTCTGGGCGGTGCTGGAGGGCGACGCCCAGCGCGCGGGCCAGAGTCTGGCGGCCTTCGTTGCCGGCATCGACAAGGCGCGCGGGGCGCGGCCGCTGGCGAGCGCCCTGCGCCTGCGCGCGCTTGCCGCCAGCAGGCGGCCATCCTAGCGTTGTGCCCGTAGCAGAAGCGCGCAATCCGGAGTGAATGCCCATGATCACCCTGTTCCATCGTCCCAAGACCCGTTCGTCGCGCTTCATCTTCCTGCTCGAAGAACTGGGCGCCCCCTACGAGATCAAGCAAGTCGTCACGCGCACGCGCGAAGGCGGCGCGCCCGATCCCGCCAATCCGCATCCGCACGGCAAGGTTCCCGCGATTTCGGATTCCGATACCGGCGAGACGGTGTTCGAATCCGCCGCCATCGCGCTCTATCTGACCGACAAATTTCCCACCGCCGGCATCGGCCCGACGGTCGGCGGCGCCAGGCGCGGCGCCTATCTGTCCTGGCTTGCCTATTACGCCGGCGTGCTCGAGCCTTCCATCATGTCGAAATTCATGAACGTCGCGGTGCCGGTCGGCACGGCCGGCTGGGTCGAGGCCGAGCAGGCGATGGAATTCGTCATCAAGACGCTGTCGGCCGGCCCCTATCTGCTGGGCGAGAAATTCTCCGCCGCCGACGTGCTCTATGCCACGAGCTTCGCGCTGTTCGCCGGCTCGCCGATCATCCCCAAGACACCGGTGCTCGACGGCTACGTCAAGCGTTGCCTCGAACGGCCGGCCCATGCGCGCGCGCAGGCAAAAGATGGCGGCTGAGATCGTCAACCTGCGCCGCGTCAAGAAGGCCAAGGCGCGCGCGGAGAAATCCACCGTGGCCGACGCCAACCGCGCCAGGCATGGCATTGCGAAGCGCCTGCACAAGCTCGCGCAGGCGCGCGGCGAGAAGGAAAAGCAGAAGCTTTCCGCTCACAAATTGGACGATTTCCAGGATAAATAAACCTGTCATCCCCGGCGAGCGCGTAGCGCGAGGGAAGGGGACCCAGGTCATGACGCTAGCACCGGTACCGAAGGTGATACCTGGGTCCCCTTCCCCTCGCTTCGCTCGGCCGGGGATGACAATGGAGTTTTGAATTGCGCGTTAAAGGCCCTCTCTCAGAAATTCTCGTCGTCGATCTCACGCGCGTGCTGGCGGGGCCGTTTTCGGCGATGCTGCTGGCGGAGATGGGGGCGCGCGTGATCAAGGTCGAGCCCCCGCGCGTGGGTGACGACAGCCGCCATAT
This sequence comes from Rhizomicrobium sp., assembly GCA_035601715.1. Taxonomy (GTDB): domain Bacteria; phylum Pseudomonadota; class Alphaproteobacteria; order Micropepsales; family Micropepsaceae; genus Rhizomicrobium. The sequence goes on along the minus strand of DATNNS010000352.1, from coordinate 13,815 downwards.
CGGGCCGTTCGTGGAGACGAAAACGGGCGGCACGAAGTCCGGCTATTTCATGAGCGTCAACCGCGGCAAGGAATCCATCGCGCTCGACCTCAAGGCCGACGGCGACCGCAAGATCTTCGAAACGCTGCTCGCGCGCGCCGACGTGCTGATCGAGAACTATCGCGGCGGCACGATGGAGAAGCTGGGCTACGGCTATGAGACGCTGAAGGACAAGCATCCGCGCCTGATCTATGCCGGCGTCTCGGGCTTCGGCCATACCGGGCCTTATGCGAAGCGCCCGGCCTACGACATGGTGGTGCAGGCGATGGGCGGTGTGATGAGCCTGACGGGACATCCGGGCGCGCCGCCCACCCGTGTCGGCACCTCGACGGGCGATCTGACCGCAGGCCTCTTCGCCACCATCGGCATCGTCACCGCGCTCTATGACCGCGAGAAGACGGGCAAGGGGCAGAAGGTCGACGTCGCGATGCTCGACAGCCAGGTGGCGGTTCTGGAGAACGCGATCTCGCGCTATGTCGCGACCGGCGATATCCCGGGACCGCTCGGCTCGCGCCATCCCTCCATCGCACCCTTCGCCGCCTTCGCCGCGAAAGACGGCCACATCGCCATCGCGGCGGGCAACGATGTGCTGTTCGCGCGCATGGCCGAGGTGCTGGGCCGCCCCGAATGGGCGCGCGACGAACGCTACAAGACGAACCCGGCGCGCATGAAGCACTGGCAGGCGCTGCATGCCGAGATGGAAGGCGCGCTGGAAGCCAAAACCAAGACCGAGTGGCTCGCCGCGCTGGAAGCGGCCGGAATCCCCTGCGGCCCGCTCAACAACGTGGCCGACGTGATGGCCGACCCGCAGGTGCTGGTCCGCAACATGATCGTGACGGTCACCGACCCCGACATCGGGGACATCAGGATGCAGGGCAACCCTATCAAGCTGTCGGGTTATGACGACCCCAAGACACGGGAACCGGCGCCGGATCTGGATGCGGATCGGGCGGCGATATTGAAGGAACTTGGCCTGTGACTCACCTCCCCTTTGTGGGGAGGTCGAAAAAGCGAAGCTTTTTCGGGTGGGGCGAAAGTGTGCCTCCCTGTTGCCCCCACCCGAAAAATCCTTCGCTGCGCTCGGATTTTATCGACCTCCCCACAAGGGGGAGGTGAAAAGACGCGCCGCAATGCCTACAATATGCGCATGCCTTCAGAATCACGTTCGTATCGATGAGCGACCGCTATCGCGATCCGCTGGATGACGCGTTCGGCGAAGAACCGAATACGCCCGCGGTTCCGCGCGAGCCCGTCTATCTGGTGGGGCTCAATCCCGAGCAGCGCGAGGCGGTGATCAGCGTGGATGGGCCCGTGCTGGTGCTGGCGGGCGCGGGCACCGGCAAGACGCGCGTGCTGACCACCCGCCTCGCCCACATCCTCGCCACCCGCCGCGCTTGGCCGGGGCAGATCCTCGCCGTCACCTTCACCAACAAGGCCGCGCGCGAGATGAAGGAGCGCATCGGCGCCTTGATCGGCGGCGTGGTCGAGGGCATGCAGTGGCTCGGCACGTTTCATTCCATCGGCGCGCGCATGCTGCGCCGTCACGCGGAACTCGCCGGCCTCAAATCCAACTTCACCATCCTGGACGCCGACGACCAGTTGCGGCTGATGAAGCAGATCCTCGAGGCCGAGAATATCGACGAGAAGCGCTGGCCGGCGCGTACGCTCGCGTCGTTCATCGACGGCTGGAAGAACCGCGGCTTGCGCCCGGAGGACGTGCCCGACGGCGAGGGCCATGCCTTCGCCAACGGCAAGGGCCGCGAGCTTTATCGCCAATATCAGGCGCGGCTCAAAGCGCTCAACGCGGCGGATTTCGGCGATCTGCTGCTCGACGTGCTGACCATCCTGCGCAGCCATCCCGAAATCCTCGCCGAATATCGCGACCGCTTCAAATACATGCTGGTCGACGAATATCAGGACACCAATGTCGTGCAGTATCTGTGGCTCAAGCTGCTCGCGGGCACGACCGGCAATGTCTGCGTCGTCGGCGACGACGACCAGTCGATCTATGGCTGGCGCGGCGCGGAAGTGGAGAACATCCTGCGCTTCGAGCGCGATTTCCCCGGCGCGAAAGTGATCCGGCTCGAGCGCAATTACCGCTCCACGCCCGCGATCCTGGGCGCGGCGAGCGGATTGATCGCCGCCAACAAGGGCCGCCTCGGCAAGACGCTGTGGACCGAAGGCGACGCCGGCGAGAAGATCAAGGTCCAGGGCGTGTGGGACGCGGAAGAAGAAGCCCGCGCGGTCGCGACCGATGCGGAGGCGTTGCAGCAGAGCGGCCACAAGCTCTCGCAGATGGCGATCCTGGTGCGCGCCTCGTTCCAGATGCGCGAATTCGAGGATCGGTTCCTGGCGCTCGGCCTGCCCTATCGTGTGATCGGGGGGCCGCGCTTCTACGAGCGCGCCGAAATCCGCGACGCGATGGCGTATCTGCGCCTGATCGCGCAAGGCGACGACGACCTCGCCTTCGAGCGCATCGTCAACAAGCCCAAGCGCGGCATCGGCGACGCCAGCGTGCAGAGCCTGCATCTGTTCGCGCGGGCGCGTTCGCTGCCGCTGCTGTCGGCGGCGCGGGAGATCGCCGAGACCGACGAACTGCCGCCCAAGGCGCGCAAGGCGCTGGGCCAGCTTGCCGGCGATTTCGCGCGCTGGAGCGGGGCCGCGGGCCACCTGCCCCATACCGAGCTGGCTGAGATGGTGCTCGACGAGAGCGGCTATACCGACATGCTCAGGAACGACAAGTCGGCCGAGGCGCCCGGGCGGCTGGACAATCTGAAGGAACTCGTCCGCTCGATGGAGCAATATGAAACGCTGGCCGCGTTCCTCGAACATGTCTCGCTGGTGATGGAGCTGGAGCAGAACACCACCGACGACCGCATCAATCTGATGACGCTGCACGCGGCGAAGGGCCTGGAATTCGACACGGTATTCCTGCCCGGCTGGGAGGAAGGCTTGTTCCCCAGCCAGCGCACGATGGACGAGAACGGCCTCGCGGGCCTGGAGGAGGAACGGCGGCTCGCTTACGTTGGCCTGACGCGCGCGCGGCAACGCATCCGCGTCTTCTTCGCGGCCAACCGGCGCGTGCACGGCAACTGGCAAAGCGCGCTGCCCTCGCGTTTCATCAGCGAGCTGCCGGACGAGCATGTCGACACTGTCGTCGATGAAGGCTTCTACGGCGGCTATGTCGGCTTCCGCGACAACGCCCAGGCGGCGAATTTCGGCAGCACCTATGACAGCCCGGGCTGGAAACGCGCCCAGGCCAACCGCGCCGCGGCGGGCGGTGCGCGCACAAGGCCGCCGCTGATCGAGGCGCAAGCCTACAGCGTGCAAACCAGCGACCCGCAGTCGTCGCAATACACCCGCGGCGACCGCGTCTTCCACCAGAAATTCGGCTATGGCCGCGTGACGTCGGTTGAGGGGAACAAGCTCACAGTCGATTTCGACAAGGCGGGGGAGAAGCGGGTGATCGATAATTTTGTGCAGAGGGCTTAATCAAAAAAAGATTGTCATGGCCCGCGAATGCGGGCCACAGAACGTACTATTAAAAAGAGAACCAGTGTCATTCCCGGCCGAGCGAAGCGCAGCGTAGCGAGGGGAAGGGAACCCAGGTCGTGAAGCACCGTCGGTGCTTGACGACCTGGGTCCCCTTCCCTCGCGCGAAGACGCGCTCGCCGGGGATGACACGGTGGATTATTGAACGGCAGCTTTTGCCCCGGTCCGATCGGCGCTATTGTTGCGGCGATCTTGTTCCTTGGGGGATTCGTCATGCCTGACCGCACGCAACTTCTCAAAATCGCGCTTGTCGTATTCGGCGCGATCTTTCTGCTCGTCTATCCGCTTGCGATCGTCTGGCCGTCGGGCTGGGCGTGGCACATGGGTGCGCCCTATGAGTCCGACTATTTCATGATGATCGTGGGCGTCTATGCGACGCTGGGCGTGTTCCTGATCCTCGCCGCGCGCAATCCGGCGGCGAACCGCAGCCTGATCCTGTTCACGGCCGTCTCGAGCCTTGTGCATGCCGCGATCATGGCGGTGCAGGCGATGCAGATGCCCGAGCATATGGGTCACCTTTACGGCGACGTGCCGGGCCTGGTCGCGGTGGCGGTGGTGCTGTACCTGCTGCTGCCGCCTCCAAGCCCAACCGCGGGATGAACCCGCCTCTCTGGAAAGCCTCCGTCGCGCTGCGCAAGGCGGACGCGCCCGATGTCGTGGCGCTGTTCGAGCTCACGCCGCCGCGGCCGCAGGCGGTGTTGATCGCGGAGGAGCCGTTCAGCGACAATGCGACGGTCGAGGCGCTGTATGCGCAGATGCCGGACGGCGATCTGCTGTCGCGGCTGATCGGGCGCGGCGTGCATGTCGCGCTGCTGCCGGATACCGACTGGATCAAGCTCAGCCAGGAAGGCCTGCCGCCGGTGCGGGCGGGGCGGTTCTTCGTTTATGGCGCGCACGATGCGGGGACGGTCCCGCCCGGCGTCATCCCTATCCGCATCGAGGCGGGCATGGCGTTCGGCACCGGGCATCATGAGACGACGGCGCTGTGTCTGGCCGCGCTCAGCGATCTGGCGAAAAAGAAGCGCTACGCCAACGTGCTCGACCTCGGCTGCGGCACGGGACTGCTCGCGATCGGGGCTGCGAAGCTGTGGCGGCGGCGCGTGATCGCGTCAGATATCGATCCGGTCGCGGTCGCCGTCACGCGCGAGAACGCGGCGGCCAACGGCGAAGGCGCGCTGGTGAGTGCCGCGATCGCCGACGGCCTCGCCCATCCCGTGCTGTCGGCGCATGCGCCTTATGACCTTCTGATCGCCAACATCCTGGCCGAGCCGCTGACGCGGCTGGCGCCCTCCATCGCCCGCGCGCTCGCCGCCGGCGGCGTGACGGTCCTTTCCGGGCTGCTGCGCTGGCAGGAGAATCTGGTCCTGTCGTTCTATCGCCCGCACGGCCTCGTTTTGCGCGCCATCCGCCGCGACGGACCGTGGTCGGCGCTGGTGCTCCAAAGACCACCCTCCCCTTGAGGGAGGGTCGAAATTTGCGGAACGCAAATTTCGGGGAGGGGGACGGTTTCAACACCTTCCCCCTCCCCGAAAAATCCTGCGCTACGCTCCGGATTTTTCGACCCTCCCTCAAGGGGAGGGTGGAATTCATGGCAAGCTTGTCGAAACACGAGTGAGAGAAGTAGGCTACCGCATGGACAAGCCCTATCAAAGTTATGACGACCGCTCGGACGCCGCGACTTGCGCGCCGCGTCTTGCTGCCCTTCGGGGCGAACTGGCCCGGCGCGGGCTCGACGGATTCGTCGTGCCGCATTCGGACGAATATCAGAGCGAGTATCTGCCCGAATGCAACGAGCGGCTGGCCTGGCTCACCGCCTTCACCGGCTCGGCCGGCGCCGCGGTGGTGCTGAAGGACAAGGCCGCGGTGTTCGTCGACGGGCGCTACACGCTGCAGGTCCAGCAGCAGACCGACACCAAATTGTTCGCGCCGCGCGATCTCGTCGCCGAAGGGCCGAATGCGTGGCTGGAGACGAACGCGGCCAAGGGCGCGAAGATCGGCTACGACCCGTGGGTCCATTCCGCGGCGAATGCCGATGCATTGCGCGCCTCCGTCGAGAAAGCCGGCGCGAGCTTGGTGCCGACGGACGGCAATCCGATCGATGCGGTGTGGACGGGGCGTCCGCCCGCGCCGACCGCGAAGGCCGTGCCGCATGCGATGAACCTCGCCGGCGAGAGCGCCGAGAGCAAGCGCACCCGCATCGCCGAAGACATCAAGAAGCTCGGCGCCGATGCGGCCATTGTGAGTCTGGCGGATTCGATCTGCTGGCTGCTCAACATCCGCGGCGGCGACACGCCGCACACGCCCTTCGTGCTCAGCTTCGCGATCCTCAATTCCGACGGCTCGACCGACCTGTTCATGGACAAGCGCAAGAGCTCGCCGGAATTGCTCAAGCATCTGGGCAACGCCGTGCGCGTGCGCGAGCCGGGCGAATTCAATACGGCGCTCGACGCACTGAAAGGCAAGACCGTGGTCGCCGATGCCAACTGGACGGCGGCGGCGGCGTTCGCGCGGCTGGAGAAAGCGGGCGCCACCGTCAAGCGCGGCGTCGACCCGTGTCAGTTGCCGAAGGCGTGCAAGAATCCGGTGGAGATCGAGGGGACGCGCAAGGCGCATATCCGCGACGGCGCCGCGCTGACGCGCTTCCTCGCCTGGATGGCGCGCGAGGCGCCGAACGGACACTTGACCGAGATCGAGGCGGCCGAGGCGCTGGAAGGCTATCGCCGCGAGACCGGCTCGCTGACCGACCTGTCGTTCGATTCCATCTCGGGCGCGGCGCCCCATGCCGCGCTGCCGCATTATCGCGTGACCAAATCGAGCAACCGCAAGATCAACAAGGACGAGATCTACCTGATCGATTCCGGCGGCCAATATCCCGACGGCACCACCGACGTGACGCGCACGATGATCGTGGGCAAGCCGAGCGCGGAGATGAAGGACCGCTTCACCCGCGTGCTGAAAGGCCACATCGCGCTGGCCACCGTGAAATTCCCCGAAGGCACGACGGGCGCGGCGCTCGACGCGTTCGCGCGCAAGCCGTTGTGGGACGCGGGGCTCGACTACGATCATGGCACCGGCCATGGCGTGGGCAGCTATCTGTCGGTGCACGAAGGCCCGCAGAACATCTCCAAGAAGCCGATCACCCAGGCGCTCAAGCCCGGCATGATCTGCTCCAACGAGCCGGGCTTCTACAAGAAGGACGAATACGGCATCCGCATCGAGAATCTGGTGGTGGTCAGCGAAGGCAAGCCGGTGGCGGGCGGCGAACGGCCGATGATGGAGTTCGAGACGATCACCTGGGCGCCGATCGACCTTGATCTGGTCGAGCCGAAACTCCTGACGGACGACGAGCGCAAATGGCTCAACGCCTACCACGCGACAACGCGCGAGAAGCTGTCGGCGCTGGTGGACGGTGAGACACGCGCATGGCTGGAGAAGGCGACGCGTTCTATCTGACCTCCCCCTTGCGGGGAGGTCGAAACGTCGTAGCGCAGCGAAGACGTTTCGGGTGGGGGCGACGGCGAGGCATACCGTTGCCCCCACCCGAAAAAGCTTCGCTTTTTCGACCTCCCCGCAAGTGGGGGAGGTGTAAGGAAGATAATGAAACGCGATCACACCGCCCCATCTGGCACCGTCCATCGCCTGACGCTCGACAGCACGGTGCTGAAAGGCGATCTGCTCGGCGATCCCGCCACGCGCATCATCGACGTCTATATTCCGCACGGCCATGACGGGCGCGGGTTGCCGCTGCTGGTCGATCTCGTCGGCTTCACCGCGGGCGGGCCGGCGCATGCCAACTGGAAGAATTTCGGCGAGAACCTGCCGGAGCGGCTCGACCGGCTGATCGCGAGCGGCGCGATGCCGCCGGTGGTCACAGCCCTGCCCGACTGCTTCACCAGGCTCGGCGGCAACCAGTACATCAACAGCGCGGCGATGGGGCGCTGGGACGATTTCCTGCTGCGCGAGGCCGTCCCCTTCGTGGAGAAAAAGTTCGGTTGCGGCGGCGCGGGACGGCGCGGCTGTTTCGGCAAGAGCTCCGGCGGCTACGGCTCCATTGCGCATGCGCTGCTGCATCCCGATTTCTGGAGCGCGGCGGCGTCGCATTCCGGCGACATGGGATTTGAGTGGTGCTACCTGCCCGAATTCCCCCGTCTGCTGCGCAAGCTCGCCAAGGTGGACAATTCGATCCAGAAATGGATCGAAGCATTCTACGCCGCGCCCAAGACCAAGGATGCCGACGTCCACGACTTGATGACGCTGGCGATGTGCGCGACCTACGATCCCGATCCGGGCGCCTATCTCGGCCTGCGCCTGCCGGTGACGATGGACACTTGCGAGATCATCCCGGAGCGCTGGGCGAATTTCATGAAATGGGACCCTTGCGTGATGGTCGAGGCGCGCGGCGCCGCGATGAAGCAGATGAAAGCGCTTTATGTCGATTGCGGCGATGTCGATCAGTACAATCTCGTCTATGGCGCGCGGCGGCTGCATCGCGCGCTGGAGCGTTTGGGCGTTGCGCACGTTTACGAGGAGTTCGCCGACGATCATTCCTCGGTCGATTACCGGATGGACACGAGCCTGCCGCTGCTCGCCAAGGCGCTGGCGGCGTGAAAATCGCGCGGAGATCGCCATGCTTCGGAAATTGACTTTGGTCTGCGCGCTGGTCGCCCTGTCGGCCTGCTCGGTCTGGCCGATCGGACAGGATCCTTATGGCCTCGAGGTGCGGCGCAACGCCAACGAGACCATGATGGCGCTGCAGGCCTATCACCGCGACACCGGCGCGTTCCCCGTCACGCTGGACGGGCTGGTGCCAAAATACCTTGCCGCGCTGCCGGATGTGCCGCATATCCAATACGATCGCGACGCGGGCTCGCTATCGTTCCGCTACACGCCGTCCTGGCCGCAATTGCGTCCGGTGTGGTGCAATTCCGTCGGCAACACGACCAACTGGAATTGCGACGAGCACATGCTGTGACGGCTAGAGGCCTTCGATCATCTTCAGCCAGCCGTCCTCGTCGATCACCTTGACGCCGAAATTCTGCGCGTCAGTGAGCTTGGAGCCGGCGCCCGGGCCGGCGACGACGAGGTCGGTCTTCTTGGAGACGGAACTCGCGGTCTTGGCGCCTAGCGCTTCGGCGCGGGCTTTGGCTTCCTGGCGCGTCATCTTCTCCAGCGAGCCGGTGAAGACGACGGTCTTGCCCGCAACCGGCGAGCCGGCGATCTTGGGCGCCGCGGTCTCGAGCACATCCACTTCCTTGATGAGGTGGTCCAGCGCCTTGCGATTGTGCCTTTCGTCGAAGAAATCCCTGATCGCCTCCGCCACCACCTCGCCGATGCCGCCGATGGCGTCGAGCTGCGCCAGCGCATCGTCGCTTTCCATCGCGGCGATGAACGCATCGATGGTGTGGAAGTTGCGCGCCAGCAGCCGCGCCGTCGTCTCGCCGACATGGCGGATGCCCAGCGCGTTGATGAAGCGGTCGAGCCCGATGCGGCGCCGCGCCTCGATCGCGGCGACGAGGTTCTCGACCAGCTTGCCCTCGCCGTCGTCCTTCTTTTTCGACTTGGATTCGGCCGCGTCCTTGCCTTCCTTGGCGCGGCGCTCGGCGCTCTGCTCGGCGCGCTTGGCGCTCAGCACCTTGCCGAGCTGGGCCTGCTTGCGGGGCAGCGCGAAAATATCCGCCGGCTCCTTCAGCATGCCGGCTTCGTAAAGCGTCTCGATATAGACGCCGCCGAAGCCTTCGATGTCGAAGGCGTCGCGGCCGACGAAATGGCGCAGCCGCTCCACCGCCTGCGCCGGGCAGATCAGCCCGCCGGTGCAGCGGCGGTCGACGTCTTCCTTGCCGGTCTTCTCGTCGATCTCGCGCACGGCATGGCTGCCGCAGGCGGGGCAGAGATGCGGGAATTGATAAGGCTTGGCGCCGCGCGGGCGCTTGTCTTCGATCACGCGCACGATCTGCGGGATGACGTCGCCGGCGCGCTGGATCACGACCGTGTCGCCGATGCGCACGTCCTTGCGCGCGATCTCGTCCTCGTTGTGCAAGGTTGCGCTCTGCACCACGACGCCGCCGACCGTCACCGGCCTCAGCTTGGCGACGGGTGCGAGCTTGCCGGTGCGGCCGACCTGGATGTCGATGTCCTGCAGCACTGTCTCGGCCTGCTCGGCGGCGAATTTGTGCGCGATCGCCCAGCGCGGGGACCGCGAGACGAAACCGAGCCTGCCCTGCAGCGCGAGGTCGTCCACTTTGTAGACCACGCCGTCGATATCGTAGCCGAGCCTGGCGCGCTTCTTTTCAATATCGGCGTAGAATTTCAGCAGATCCTCGACGCTCTCGCAGCGACGGATCAACGGATTGACGCGGAAGCCGAATTCCTTGAACGCCTGCAACATGCCCCATTGCGTATCGGCGGGAAGCGCGCTCGCCTCGCCCCAGGCATAGGCGAAGAAATTGAGATCGCGCGCGGCCGTGATCGACGGATCGAGCTGGCGCACCGAGCCGGCGGCCGAATTGCGCGGATTGGCGTATTCGGGCTTGCCCTCTTTTGCCTGCCGCTTGTTGAGCACCGCGAAATTGGCGTGCGTCATGTAGACCTCGCCGCGCACTTCGATCGCCTTGGGCGCCTTGCCGTGCAGCCGGAGCGGAATATCCTTCAGCGTGCGCAGATTGGGGGTGATGTCCTCGCCTTCCGCGCCGTCGCCGCGCGTCGCGCCCTGCACGAAGACGCCGTTCTCATAGCGCAGCGAAGCGGAGAGCCCGTCGATCTTGGGTTCGGCGACGAACGCCAGTTCCTGCTCGTCCTTGAAGCCGAGAAAGCGCCGCACCCGGCCAGCGAATTCGGCGATATCTTCGTCGGCGAACGCGTTGTCGAGCGACAGCATGGGAACGGCATGGCGTACCTTGGTGAATTTCTCGCTCGCCTTGGCGCCGACGCGGTGCGACGGGCTGTCGGCGCGGACCAGTTTCGGGAACCGCGCTTCGATGGCATCGTTGCGCCGGCGCAGGGCGTCGTAGTCCGCATCGGAAATGATCGGCGCATCCTCGCCGTGATAGCGCCGGTCGTGCTCGGCGATCTCGCGGGCCAGCCGCTCGAGTTCCGCCCTGGCGTCCGCGGCCGTGAGTTTCTCGACGGGTTTTTCGATCGTCATGCTGCGAAAGATACCCTCCCCTTGAGGGAGGGTCGACAATTTGCGTAGCGAAGCGAAGCAAATTTCGGGGAGGGGTGATGCCCCGATCGTCGAGACCTGGCCCCCTCCCCGAAAAATCCTCGCGGATTTTTCGACCCTCCCTCAAGGGGAGGGTGGAACCGGCTCTCATGCCCGCTTCCTTTTCTTGACGGGCGCCGCATCCGCCTCCGCCAGCAACCGCCGTGCGGCGGCGCGGGCTTCCTCGGTTACGGTTGCGCCCGACAGCATGCGGGCGATTTCCTCGGCGCGCTCGGCGTCGGACAGCATGTGGACTTTCGTGCGGTCGCCCGCGCGGGTGATGCGGAAATGGCGCATCGCGCGGGCGGCGACCTGGGGGGAATGCGTGACCAGCAAGACCTGCGTGGTCCGCGCCACGCGCTGCAGGCGTTCTCCCACAGCATCGGCCACCGCGCCGCCGACGCCGCGGTCCACTTCGTCGAAAACCAGAGCCGCCGGCGGGCTCGCTTCCGCCAGCGCCACCTTGAGGGCCAGAGAGAAACGCGCGAGCTCGCCGCCGGAGGCGATCTTGACGAGCGAGCCGAACGCCGCGCCTTCGATAGTCGCCACTTCGAAGGCGACGCGCTCCAGCCCGTTCGCGCTGCCCTCTTCGCCGGCAGGGTCCAGCGCGACGCGGAACTTGGCGTGGCCGAGTTTCAGCGGCAGCAGCTCCGCCGCGACCGCGCTCTCCAGTTTGCCCGCCGCCAACTGGCGCGCGGCGGACAGCTTGAGCGCGGTGGCGCGATAGGTTTCGCGCGCGCGCGCGGCGTCGGCCTCGGCCTGCTTGATCCGGCCGCCGCCGCCCTCCATCGCCTCCATCTTCGCTTCGAATTCCGCGAACATGCGAGGCAGCTCGTCGGGCGGCACGGCGTATTTGCGCGCGGCGGCGCGCAGCGCGAACAGCCGCTCTTCCTTGCGCTCGAGTTCCCCCGGATCGGCGTCGAGCCGGGCAAGCAGCGCTTCCAGCTCGCGCCGGCCCTCTTCGGTCTGCGCGAAGGCCTGTTCCAGCGCGGCCTCCGCAGCTGCCGCGGCCTTGCGGGCCTCCGGATTGATCCGGCTGAGGCGCTTGAGCACCGAAGCAATGGTGCTTTCCGCGCCGCGTTCGCCGGCCAACGACTCCACCGCGGCGGAAACCTCTTCCGCGATCCGGTTCGCGTTCATCAGCAGCACGCGCTCGGAGGCGAGCGCCGCTTCCTCGCCGGCTTGCGGCGCGAGCGCGGACAGTTCCTCGACCGCGTGGCGAACGAATTCGGCGTCGGCGGCGGCGCTGGCCGCCGCGCGGCGCAGGTCCTGCACGACCGCCAGCGCGCGATCCAGTTCGGCGAACTGCGCGGCGGTCTGCGCCGCCAGCGCCTCGTTCCCGCCAAACGCATCGAGCAGGCGGCGATGGGTTGCGGCGTCGAACAGCCCCCGGTCGTCGGCCTGGCCGTGGATCTCCACCAGCAGCGCGCCCAGATCGCGCAGCAGGCCGACGCCCACCGGCTCGTCGTTGACGAAAGCCCGCGTGCGGCCATCGGCTGCGATGGAGCGGCGCAGGATGGTCTCGCCGTCGGAGGGAATGCCGTTCTCGACGATCAGCGCGCGGCTCGCATGGCCGGTGGGCAGGTCGAAGATCGCCACCGCCGAGCCCTGGCCGGCGCCCTGCCGCACGCTCGAGCGCCCGCCGGCGCGCGCGCCCGCGGCCAGGCCCAAGGCATCGAGCAGGATCGATTTGCCGGCGCCGGTCTCGCCGGTCAGCACGTTCAAGCCGCCCGCGAAATCGAGCGAGACATCCTCGATCAGGACCAGATCGCGAATCTTCAGCGTGGCCAGCATGGCCGCAGTTTATAGCTGGAACTGCCTCGCAAGCCACGAGCCCTTGTCGAGTTCCGGCTTCATATCGTGCTCGGTCAAAAGGCTGTAGGCGTCCTGATACCAGGGGCTGCCGGGATAGTTGGCGCCCAGCACGGCGGCCGCGTTCTTGGCCTCGTTGTAGACGCCGAGCGCGTAATAGGCCTCGGTCAGCCGCTCGAGCGCTTCGGCGATCTGCGAGGTGCGCTGATAGCGCTCGACCACCACCTTGAAGCGGTTGATCGCGCCGATGTAGTCGCGCCGCGTGAGATAATAGCGCCCGACTTCCATCTCCTTGCCGGCCAGGTGATCGAGCGTCAGGTCGACCTTGAGCTGGGCGTCGCGGGCATATTCGGAATTGGGGAAGCGCTGCACCACGTCCTGCAGCGCGGTGAGCGCCTGCTCGGTGTCGGTCTGGTCGCGGCCGATGTCGACGATCTGGTCGTAGAGCGACATCGCCTTCAGATAAAAGGCGTAGCCGACCTCGCGGCTGCCCGGATGAAGCTGGATGTACTGATCGGCGGTCGAGATCGCGTCGGTGTAGCTGTTGCCTTCGTAATAGCAATAGGCGGCCATCAGCATCGCGCGCCGCGCCCAGATCGAATAGGGATGCTGGCGCTCGACCTCGTCGAACTGCTTGGCGGCGGCGACCCAGTTGTTTTCGTCGATCTGCTTCCAGGCGTCGGCGTAAATCTGGTCGACCGGCCGCTCGACATATTGCGGGTCCTTGTCGTCGCTGTTGCTGTCGGAACAGCCCGCGAGGAACAAAGCCAGCGCCGAGCCTACGCAGAGGGCCACAGCGCGCAGCGGCCGACGATACGCCAAGTGCTTGAAAGACATTAACTCTCCCGGGGGCCGAGGTCGGCCGTCTTATGCCATCCCCGGGCGAGAGAGGTCCAGAGGGCACTCCCCACAAGGGGGAGGTGCAGATTCATACCATCCGGTAGCTGGCCGGGTCGGCGAACAGCGCCCGCAGCAGCGCATTGTTCAGCGCGTGACCGGAGCGGCGGCCCTCGAAGCGGCCGACGATCGGCGCGCCGGCAAGCGCCATGTCGCCGATGGCATCGAGAATCTTGTGCCTTACGAATTCGTCAGGAAAGCGCATCAACGGCGCATTGACGATCTTGTCGCCGTCGATGGCCAACGTGTTGTCCAGCGAGGCGCCGCGGCCGAGACCGGCTTTGGTGAGCGCGTCGAGCTCATGCAGGAATCCGAAA
>DATNNS010000351.1:0-9047 GCA_035601715.1 Rhizomicrobium sp. | reverse complement strand
GGCGGGCGAGATCGAATCTGCCATAAAAAGTGAGGGAATCGCCCCCGTCAGGCTCGCTCCCGCCGGCTGAGAACCTATAAGCGCCTGTTTGGCAAGCGAAAAAATTGGGTGACAGGCCACTTTCGCGCCTGTAGTTTCCCGGTGGGTTTTGGGGCATGCGCAATCCAGCCGGCGCTGGGAATGGCAGGATCGAACGATCCCTGTGGTTTCCGAATAAACAAAGGTTGGGCCTCTCTTTGTGAGTAAGGAGCAACGATGACCACGAAGCGGATATTGGCGGCGGCAGCCGGCGGCGTATTGGTGGCGGTGGCCGGCGTGGCCATGGCGGCGACCTTCTCCTCGAGCGCGCGGACCGACTTCTATTCGCCCGGCAAGCATCAGTTCTATGTCTGGTGCGCGGGCGGCTCCGACTACATGGCGACCGCCCCCGGCGCCAATGCCGAAGACGCCCAGATGAAGCTCTACGACGCGAGCAAGGCCCATGGCCGCTCCGCCTGCTGGCCGGTCTGGCAGGGCCGCGTTTCGAGCTGATCGCGCTTCGATCGAATTGGTGACGGCGGCCGGGTGGCCGCCGTTTTCATTTCTGGAGTTTCAGCTCCTTGGCTTCGACATTGAGTGCCGCCATCGCGCTTGAATCCTGTTTGAGCGCTGAGCGTGCATCCGCGAGCGCGGCATTCGCTTTTGCGCTGTCGCCGAGCACCACATAAGCGCGCACCAGTCTCTGCCAGCCTTGCGGATCGTTCGGTTGCGCCCGCAAGCGCGCGGCCAGTCCCGCCACCATCGCGGCGATATCGGGCGCTTGTCCCGACGATGCGCTGAGCGCGGCGATCCGGTCGATCAGCCCGGCACGCCACGGCGCATCGGGCGGCGTATCGGCGAGTAGGCTTTGCCACAGCGCCAGAGCGCGCCCATTTTCATGGCGCGCGGCATAGACCGCGCCGAGATAGAGCCGCGCCGGCAAGTCCTTCGGATCGCCTTGCAGCGCGGCGCTGAACGCGGCTTCCGCCTCGGGCGTCACCTGGCCCGACGCGGCCAGCACCAGCGCTTCGCCTTGCGCGGAGAACAGCGCCGGCTGCTGCGCGGGTGCTGCGAGAAACACGGCGCGGCGGAACGCGGCGGCGGCCTCGGTGCCGTCGCCGATCAGGAAATAGCCGCGGCCGAGCATCGCCCAGGCCGTCGCGTCCGCCGGATGGGCGCGCGCATTGGCGACGAGCTTGGCCATCGCGCTCTTCCAGTCGTTGTCCTGCGGGCCGGTCAGCGTGCGCAGCGCGAGCGCCGGCGTGCCGAGCCAGAGATAAACACCGCCGCCGACGCCCAGGACCAGCGCCGCCACGGCGCCCGCGAGAATGAAGGTCCCCGCCTCGCGCCGGCTGAGCAGCGGCCAGCAGGCGAAGGTCGCGGCGGCCAGCGCGAGCAGGACGAACAGAAGAATGAGCAATGCCGTCATTTGCGAAAGCCCCTAGCATGGCGCGAAAGCCAATGCGACGCTCGGGTTTCGCGAGACAGAGGCCGCCATGATCCCTTTTTCCGGCAACCCGCTCGACCGGGCGAGCGAGAAGCGCAGCGATGCGGACTGGCTCGCGGCGAAGCGGCGCGATGCGACGTCTGTCATTCTTCCCATGTGGCGGCTGCAGCCTTTCCTGCTCGGGCCGGAGAACGCGAAAGGCCCGCTCGAAGTCGGCTTCCTGCGGCCGGGGCTGGCGGAATCGCTCGCGGCGCCCGATGCGCCCTGCATCCTGCTCGGGCTCGAAAACGGCTGCGCCCATTTCGCGCTCGACATCAGCGCGGCGCGCGATCCGGCCAATGAAGGCCCGCTCGCGGGTCTCGGACATTTCCGCGAGATGCGCGCCGCGGCGATGGCCGGCGGGCTGTCGGACAAGGACATCGCGATGTGCGGCCAGGCCAAGGCTGTGATCGACTGGCATCAGCGCCACGGCTTCTGCCCGCGCTGCGGCGGGCCCACCACGCTGATGGATGCGGGCTATCGCCGGCATTGCGCGGGCTGCGGCGCCGATCATTTTCCGCGCACCGATCCCGTCGTGATCATGCTGGCGTCGCATGGCGATTCCTGTCTGGTGGGGCGCGGCAAGCAGTTTCCGCAAGGCATGTTCTCGGCGCTGGCCGGTTTCGTCGAGCCCGGCGAGACCATCGAGGAGGCGGTGCGCCGCGAGCTGCACGAGGAAGCCGGCATCACGGTCGGCGCGGTGACCTATCACGCCACGCAACCCTGGCCGTTTCCCTCCTCGCTGATGATCGGCTGTTTCGCGGAAAGTCAGAGCCGCGACCTGGTCGTCGATCACAACGAGCTGGCGGAAGCGATGTGGCTTGAGAAAACCAAGCTGCGCGCGCTGCTCGCCGGCGAACGCATAGACGGCTTGTGGATCCCGCCCTCCATCGCCATCGCCCGCCACCTGCTCGAAGCGTGGGCAGCGAAATAGGACGGGCGGCGCGAAAAAATGGATCGCGCAAGACGCATCTCGAGTCCCCACTGAATCGCCTGTCTTGAAAAATGGCGCCGGACGGAGTCCGGGCGGCGACGGAATCGTGTTTTTTCGCGATGTGCGTGTCGTTGTGCGCCCGCGGGCGCTACAGGAACGGCTTGGTCATGTGAATCTCCACGCGCCAAAACGCCAAACGGCCCGGACGTTTCCGCCGGGCCGCTGCGATCTGGACATGATTTCCGAGAGTTTTGTGAGTCTAGTGCAGGAGCGTCGCGCTGTCAAGAAAAGCGCGGAAATTCCGCCACGCACGAACGGCGGATAGCGCAGAGTCTCAATCGTCCTTCTTCACGTCGAAGGCGAGATCGGGTTGGCCTTTCTGGTGCACCAGCGCGTGCGCCGCTGTCGGGCCGTTGCGCGTCAGCGTGATGCTGCCGCCGGCGAAGGTGAAGCTGAGCGTGTTGCCGTCCTTCGACACGCTGGACGAGTTGGTGTCGAGATAGTCGCCGTGGAAATAGAATCCGATTGGGTCGTTGCCCGCCATGATGATCTGCACGCCGTCGCCGTTGTTGTTCCAGTTGCCGGCCCAGGTGCCATCCCAACCGGCGGCGAAGGCGGGCGCAGCGAAGACGAGAAAGGCGGCGAGGAGAAGGCTTCGGTTTCCGCGCATGGGGTGTTCTCCTTCGATCGCTACGGCATCTCTTTGCGGAACCGGTGCGCCGGATAGACGCCCAGGATCGACAGCTTGCTGGTGAAGAACTGCAGTTCCTCCAGCGCGAGGCGGACGCTGCGTTCCTCGGGATGGCCTTCGATGTCGGCGTAGAATTGCGTCGCGTTGAACGAGCCGCCGAGCTGGTAGCTTTCCAGCTTCATCATGTTGACGCCGTTGGTGGCAAAACCACCCAGCGCCTTGTAGAGCGCGGCGGGCACGTTGCGCACGCGGAAGATGAACGTCGTGATCACGGGCGTGCCGTCATGCGGCGCGTCGTCGGGCTCGCGTGCCATGATCAGAAAGCGCGTGGTGTTGTGATGCTCGTCCTCGACATCGCCGCGCAGCACTTCCAGCCCATACATCTCGCCCGCCAGTTTCGAGGCGATGGCCGCCATGGCGGGATCGCCGGTCTTGGCGACATGCAGCGCGGAGCCGGCGGTGTCGTACCAGTCGCGCGTCTTGAGCTTAAGCTCGTGGACGATCTTGCGGCATTGGCCGAGCGCGGGGGCCTGGCTCAGCACCGTCGTCACGCCCGCAAGCGGCGCGCCTTTCAGCCCCAACAATTGCAGATGGATTGGCAGGAAATGCTCGCCGACGATGTAAAGCCCCGCTTGCGGCAGCAGGTGATGGATGTCCGCGATGCGGCCGTGCAGCGAGTTCTCCACCGGGATGATCGCGAGATCGGTTTCGCCGCTGCGCACCGCGTCCGCCGCGTCCTCGAAGGACGGCTTCGGGACCGCCTCGCAATGCGCCAGCGCCTCACGCGCCGCCTGATGCCCGAACGCGCCCAGCTCCCCCTGGAACGCAACGCGCCTGGCGCGGGAGATGAGAGTGGCGTGGGTCATGATTCTTGTTTGTTTCGCGAAAGAGGATTCACGCAGAGCCGCAGAGACGCAGAGGAGAACCGCGCTCGCTGCAAATACCTAGATATGATGGAAGATGATTTGTTGGCGCGCGGCGCGCGCCGAAAGTCAGAGAAGCGCTGGACCCCAACAACCTGGCCTTCTCCTCTGCGTCTCTGCGGCTCTGTGTGACTCATCTTTTTGCTCACGCTCCACCCAGCAACTTCCGCGCCTTCTCCAGATCCGCCGGAGTATCGACGCTGAGGGGGACTTCGTCCACGCGGGCGACGGCGATGGTCATGCCGGCTTCGAGCGCGCGCAATTGCTCGAGCTTCTCGCGCAGCTCCAGCGGCGACGGCGGCAGGGCGACGAAGCGCGCGAGCGCCGCGCGGCGGAAGGCGTAGATGCCGATGTGATGGTAGAGAGCGCCCGCGCCCGTCGGCGCGCGGGCGCGGGTGAAGTAAAGCGCACGGCCGCGCCTGCCGCTGGCGTCCCACGCGACCACGGGCTTGACGACGCTGGGATTGTCGAAATCGGCGGGGTCGTCGATCTCGGTGGCGAGCGTGGCGATGTCCGAGTCGCTCAGTGCATCCACCACCGCGCGAATTGCGGCCGGATCGAGCGCGGGCAGATCGCCCTGGAGATTGACGACGACGTCGTGCGCCGCCGTGCTGTCCACCGCCTGGAGGGCTTCGAAGATGCGGTCGGAACCGGAGGGCAGATCGGGCGCGGTGAGGACGGCCTTGCCGCCGGCCGATTCGATTGCCGCGGCGATCTCGCGCTCGGCGGCGGCGACCACCACCGGCCCGACCCCGGCGGTCACCGCCTGGCGCCAGACGCGCACGATCATCGGCAGGCCTGCGATATCGGCAAGCGGCTTGCCGGGCAGGCGCGTCGAGGCCATCCGCGCGGGAATGACGACGATCGGGTTCATGCGCGCTCCAAACTTATGCGACGCTTCGCCGCAATGACGCTCCAAGGCCGGCGGGTAATGTCGCCCCGATCCTGAGGCGGCGCCCGCCGTCCTTGCCTTGAACGCCAGCGGAGCCTGACCTTATGGATTCCTTCGAATGGAACAAGATCATCGGCGCGGTGCTCGGCACGGTGATGTTCGTGGTGATTCTCAAGATCGCGACCGAGGCGATCTTCGACGTGCCGCCGCCCGCCAAGGCCGGCTACATCGTCGAAGGCGTGCAGGAAGCGGCCACCGGCGGCGGCACGGCCGCGCCCGTCGAGGAAGCGCTGCCCGATTGGGGCACGGCGCTGCCCAAGGCCGATCTCGCCGCCGGCAAGGATGTCTCCACGCGCTGCGAGCAATGCCACGATCTCTCCAAGGGCGGACCGGACAAGATCGGTCCCAATCTGTGGGGCATCGTCGGCCGCGCGCGCGCGAGCCGCGCCAGCTTCTCCTATTCCGGTGCCATGATGTCGAGCCACGACGTGTGGGATTTCGACAAGCTGTTCCGCTACCTGAAATCGCCGCAGTCGGTGGTGCCCGGCACCAAGATGACGTTCGCGGGATTGCCGAGCGCGGCCCAGCGCATCAACCTGCTCGCCTATCTGCGCACGCTCTCCGACTCGCCGATGGCGATTCCCGCACCGAAGCCGGCGGCCGCCGCCCCTGCAGCGGGCACCGCCGCGCCGGCCGGGCCGTCCACCATGAAGGGCGGCGCCACGGGCAGCGCGACGACGACGCCCACCGGCAAACCCGCGACACCACCCGCCACGCCGACGACGGGCGTGAACAACCCGCCGAAGAAGTAACGGATTCACGCGGAGCCGCGGAGCCGCAGAGGAGAACGGCGCTCGCTATGGCGGCATGTGACCAAGCGCGACCGATAAGCCTGTTGGCGCGCGAAGCGCGCCGATAAGCCTCTCGATACAACCAAGGCTTTTCGCTCCTCCGCGTCTCTGCGGCTCCGCGTGCCAAATCTTTCTTGAACCTTCGCGTCAAAACAGCGAGCGTGCTGCATGACAACGCTTCTTCTCGCCGTGCCGATTGCCTGGGCGCCGCTTTGGACCACGCCGCTTGCCGAGATCGCGCCGGATTTGAAACTGGCGGTGCAGGGGCGCGATGCGTTCGATCCGGCGGCTGTCGATTACGTCCTGAGCTTTCGGCCCGCGCCGGGATTTCTCGCGACGCTGCCCAACTTGAAGATCGTGTTCTCGCTCGGCGCGGGCGTCGACGGTTTTCTTGCCGATCCGGCTTATCCCAAGCACGTGCCGCTGGTGCGCTTCGTCGACCACACGCTGTCGCGCGAGATGGCGCAGTTCGTCGTCATGCATGTGCTGATGCATCACCGCCAGCAGCGGTTCTTCGAGCAGGCGCAGAAGGACTGCAAATGGCGCCAGACCATTCCGCCGCGCCGCACCGAGGATACGCGCATCGGCATCCTCGGGCTCGGCGAGATCGGGACATTGGCGGCCGAGCGGCTGCGCGATCTCGACTTCAAGGTCGCGGGCTGGAGCCGCACGAAGAAGACGGTGCAAGGCGTCGAGAGTTTCGCGGGCGCGGGCGAATTCGATGCGTTTCTCGCGCGCAGCGATATCCTCGTCTGCCTGTTGCCGCTGACGCCCGACACCAAGGGCATTCTGAACAAGACGCTGTTCGCCATGCTTCCGGCCGGCGCCTATGTGATCAATGTGGCGCGCGGCGGGCACCAGGTCGAAGCCGATCTGATCGCGGCGCTCGATTCGGGGCATCTTTCCGGCGCCGTGCTCGACGTGTTCGAGACCGAGCCGCTGCCCGAAACCAGCCCGCTGTGGAAACATCCCAAGATCATCGTGACGCCGCATGTCGCCGCGATCTCCGAACCGCGCGTCGCGGCGGAATACGTCCGCGACCGCATCGCCCGCTTCGAACGCGGCGAAAAGCTCGACAACGTGGTGGATTTCGCAAGAGGGTATTAAGGGCGGTAGCGCTTCCTCAGCATCGCATAGAGCGCGCGCGCCGTGTTGGCTTCGGCGCCGGTGCGGCGGCCGGGCTTGGGGCGGTCGTTCCAGGCGGGGATGTCGAGATGCATCCAGCTTTTGGCTTGCGTCACGAAGCGGTTCAGGAACAGCGCCGCCGTGATCGAGCCGGCCAATCCATAATCCGGCGAGTTGTTCAGATCGGCAATGGGGCTGCCGATCGCCGATTCGTAACCGCGCCATAACGGCAACCGCCACACCGGATCGCTCACCTGCGTTCCGGCGCGCGCGAAATCGGCGGCGAGCGCCTCGTCGTCGGTGAAGAACGGCGGCAACTCCATGCCGGTGGCGGCGCGCGCCGCGCCCGTCAGCGTCGCGATGTCGATCATCAGCTCGGGCTTCTCGTCGTCGCCGTCGGCCAGCGCGTCGGCAAGCACGAGCCGGCCTTCGGCATCGGTGTTGCCGATCTCCACCGTCAAGCCCTTGCGGCTCCTGAACACATCGCCCGGACGGTAGGCGTTGCCGGAGACGGAATTCTCCACCGCCGGGATCAGCACGCGCAGCCGCACGTCGAGCTTCGCATCCATGATCATATGCGCGAGCCCCAGCACCACCGCGGCGCCGCCCATGTCCTTCTTCATGGTCGCCATGCCCGAGGCGCCCTTGAGATCGAGACCCCCGGTATCGAAACACACGCCCTTGCCGACGAGCGTGAGCTTGCGCGCCGAGGCGCGGCCCCACACGATATCGATCAGCCGGGGCGCGCGCGTCGAAGCGCGGCCGACCGTGTGGATCAGCGGATAATTTTTCTTGAGCAGGTCTTCGCCGACGACGAACGAAATCCTCGCGCCGTGGCGCTTGGCCAGATCGCGGGCGGCGGCGGCGAGCTCGTCCGGGCCCATGTCGTTGGACGGCGTATTCACAAGATCGCGGGCGAGAAAGACGCCGTCGGCGATGCGGCTGACTTCGTCGCCGTCGACGCCGGCGGGCAAGACGAGTTTGGGAAATTTGCGCGTGTTTTTTTTGTAGCGCGCGAACTTGTAAGTGCCGAGCGCCCAGCCGAGCGCGGCGCGCTCGGCGCCGAAGCCGTCGGCAACATCGCCGAGCGCATAGGTCCCCGGCGGCAGGCTTTCGGAGAATTGCGCCAGCGCGAGCCTGTCATCGCCCTTGCCGAGACCCAGCACGGCGCCGGCAAGACCGCCGCCGGCTTTGGGAATGAGCACCAGCTCGCCCGCTTTCGCCGCGAAACCGGCCGCGTCGAGCCATTCGGCTTCGCGCGCCGGCCGCGCGCCGCGCCAGCGCTTGAGATCGGCCGCTTTCACCGCATGCAGCGGCACCGCGCCCTTTGCGCTTTTGACAAGGCTCTCATGCATGGGCGTACCTTTGACGTGCGGCGGCGCGACTTTAGGAATGGCCCGGCGGCACCGCAAGGAGAGACCATGGCGCGCTACACGCTGATCCTGGGCACCAAGAACTGGTCGAGCTGGAGCCTGCGCCCCTATCTGGCGATGCGCGCGACGGGTGCCGTGTTCGAGGAGATCGTCATCCCTTTGCGGCAGGGAGATTCGCGCGACCGGATCCTGCCCCATTCGCCGTCCGGCAAGCTGCCGATTCTCAAGATCGAGGAGCACGGCAAACTCACCCCGGTGTGGGACAGCCTGGCGATCTGCGAAACATTGGCGGAGCGGCATCCCGAGGCGCGGCTGTGGCCCGACGATCGCGCGGCGCGCGCCGAGGCGCGGTCCTATGCGGCCGAGATGCATTCGGGTTTCGCGCCGCTACGCGCCGCGCTGTCGATGGAGTTCGCGCGCCGTCTGCCGCTGCCCGAACTGAACGATGCCACCAAGGCCGATATCGCGCGCATACTCGAAGCCTGGACGCATGCGCTTGAGCAATATGGCGGCAATGGAGGCTTCCTGTTCGGGCGCTTTTCCATCGCCGATGCGATGTACGCGCCGGTGGTTTCGCGCTTCGTCACTTATGGCATCGATCTGCCGCCGCTGCTGCGCGGCTATGCCGAGCGCATCATGGCGCTGCCGGCGATGGTGGATTGGGGCGAGGCGGCGGCGCGCGAAGTGGCCGACGGATTGCCGCAAGGCTAGCGGCCGCCCGGCGCCAGCTTTCCCATCTCGCGGAAATAGGCGG
>DATNNS010000350.1:0-11659 GCA_035601715.1 Rhizomicrobium sp. | reverse complement strand
GATGTCGAGAACGCGCGCGCCGGCCGGGATCATTTCGGCGATGGCGGCAAGATCGGGGCGCAGCGATTTCACGGGCGCTCTCACGGAACGCCCCGGCTCATCGCCGCCGAATTGAGAAAGCCGCGGATGGTCGCGAACATTTCGGGCTCGTCGAGCAGGAACGCGTCATGGCCGCGATCGGTCGCGATCTCGGTAAAGCGCACATCCGCGCCGGCGCGCGACAGCGCCTCGGCCGTGCGCTTGTTCTCGGCGGTGGGAAACAGCCAGTCGCTGGTGAACGAGACGCAATGCACGCGCGCCTTGCAGCCGGCAAAGGCCTGCGCCAGATCGCGGTCCGCGGCGAGATCGAAATAGTCCATCGCGCGCGTGATGTAGAGATAGGAATTGGCGTCGAAGCGCTCGACGAAGCTTGTGCCCTGGTGGTGCAGGTAGGACTCGATCTCGAAATCCTGGCCGAAGCCGAAGGAAAATTTCTGCCGTCCGTTCAGGGCGCGGCCGAACTTGCGCGCGAGCGCGGCCTCGGAGAGATAGGAGACATGCCCGATCATGCGGGCTGTCGACAATCCGCGCGCCGGATGGACGCCGGCCTGTGCATAGTCGCCGCCGCGCCAATCGGGATCGCCCATGATCGCCTGCCGGCCGATCTCATGCAGCGCGATGTTCTGCGCGCTGTGATGTGCCGCAGTGGCGACAGGCAGCGCCGAGATCACGCGCGCGGGATAGTCCGCCAGCCATTGCAGCACCTGCATGCCGCCCATCGAGCCGCCGGTGACGCACAGCAGTTCGGCGATGCCGAGCGCGTCGAGCAGCATCGCCTGCGCCCGCACCATGTCGCCGATCGTGACCATGGGAAACGACAGCGCGCGGGGCTTTCCGGTTTTCGCATCGATGTCCGCCGGTCCCGTGCTGCCCATGCAGCCGCCCACGACATTGGCGCAGATGACGAAGAACCGGTCGGTGTCGATCGGCTTGCCCGGTCCGACCATGATCTCCCACCAGCCCGGCTTGCCCGTCATCGGATTGGTGCCGATGACGAACTGGTCGAGGCTCAGCGCATGGCAGATCAAGACCGCGTTGGAGCGCGCCGCGTTGAGCGCGCCATAGGTCATATAGGCGATGGTGAACGGCGCGAGCGCCGCGCCGCAATCCAGCCGCAGCGCTTCGTCGGGCCCGAATGCCACCGCATGGCCCAGCGCCGCGCCGGGTGCTGCGAGCGGATGCAGGAATTGCGGTGTCACGTTTCTGGGCACGGGCGCCTTCCAGCCGGAGCCGCGCTTGCTAAGGCCGCCTTGCCGGGCTGTCAACGCGCTTTGCTTTTGCGCCGCCGCTTGCCTAAGAACCGCTCATGAGCCCGACGCCGAAGCCTGGAATATTGGACATCGCGCCCTATGTCGGCGGGCGCGCCGACGCGCCCGGCGTGCCGCCCCCGGTCTACAAGCTGTCGTCCAATGAATCCCCTTTCGGGCCGAGCCCCGCCGCCATCGAAGCCTTCCAGTCCGCGCAGTCTTCGTTGGAAATTTATCCAGACGGCGGCGCGACGATCCTGCGCGAGGCCATCGGCGAGGTATACGGCCTCAATCCCGAGCGCATCGTCTGCGGCAATGGGTCGGGCGAACTTCTGACCATGCTCGCCGGTGCCTATCTGCGCGAAGGCGACGAGGTGCTGTTCACCGAATATGGCTTCCTCGTCTACCGGATCGCCACGCTGTCGAGCAGCGCCGTGCCGGTGGTGGTGCCGGAAAAGGATTTCCGCACCGATGTCGACGCGATGCTGGCGCGGGTGACACCGCGCACGCGCCTTGTCTATGTCGCCAATCCGAACAACCCGACCGGCTCCTATCTTTCGGGCGAGGAATTGCGTCGCCTTCACGCCGGGCTGCCGTCCGATGCGCTGCTGGTGATCGACGCCGCCTATGCCGAATATGTCCGGCGCAACGACTATGACAGCGGCATCGAGATGGTGTCGCAATTCGACAATGTCGTGATGACGCGCACCTTCTCGAAAATTTACGGCCTGGCGGCGTTGCGCGTCGGCTGGGCGTTCTGCCCGGCCGCGGTGGCGGACGTGCTCAATCGCGTGCGTGGGCCGTTCAATGTCTCCATCCCCGCCCAGCGCGCCGCCGCTGCCGCGCTGAAGGACCGCAAGCATGCCGACATGTGCGCCGCGCACAATGAACGGTGGCGCGGCTGGCTGACCGATGAGATCCGCAATAGCGGCTTGCGGGTCGACGACAGCGTCGGCAACTTCATCCTGATCCACTTCCCGAAAAAGCCGCCGCACACGGCGAAAGATGCGGATGCGTTCCTGAGCGCGCGCGGCCTGATCCTGCGCGGGTTGGAAAATTACGGCCTGCCCGATTGCCTGCGGCTGACCGTGGGCGGCGAAGATGCCAATCGCCGCGTGGCTGCCGCGCTCGCCGACTTCATGAAGCGTTGACGCCGATGACGGCCAAACCGCTCTTCGATCGCGTCGCGCTCGTCGGCATCGGATTGATCGGCTCTTCGGTCGCCCATGCCGCCCGGCGCGGCAAGCTCGCCGGTCATATCGCCGGCTACGAACCCGACGCGGCCGTTCTGGAGCGCGCCCGCAAGGTGGGCTTCGCCGATTCGCTGCATGCGTCGCTGGCTGACGCGGTCAGCGGCGCCGATCTCGTCGTGCTCGCGACGCCGGTGGGCGCCTTCGAAGCGCTGGCCAAGGAGATGGCGCCGCATCTCAAGCAGGGCGCCATCGTCAGCGATGTCGGCTCGGTCAAGATGGCGGTGGTGCGCGATGTCGGCCCGCACATCCCGCAAGGCGTCCATCTGGTGCCCGCGCATCCGATCTCCGGCACCGAGAAATCCGGTCCCGAAGCGGGTTTCGCCGAATTGTTCGACGGCCGCTGGTGCATCTTGACGCCGCCGCCCGGCACCGATCCCCACGCGGTCGAGGCGATGACGCAATTCTGGCGCGGGCTCGGCAGCGACGTCGAAGTGATGGAGCCCAAACATCACGACCTGGTGCTCGCGATCACGAGCCATGTGCCGCATCTGATCGCCTACAACATCGTGGGCACCGCCGCCGATCTCGAGACGGTCACCGAAGGCGAAGTGATCAAGTTCTCCGCCGGCGGTTTTCGCGATTTCACACGCATCGCGGCCTCCGACCCCACCATGTGGCGCGACGTCTTCCTCAACAACCGCGAGGCGGTGCTGGAGATGCTGGGCCGCTTCAACGAGGATCTGAGCGCGTTGCAGCGCGCGATCCGCTGGGGCGACGGCGATGCGCTGTTCAACCTGTTCACCCGCACCCGCGCCATCCGCCGCGAGATCGTCGACGCCGGCCAGGACACCCCGGCGCCCAATTTCGGGCGGCAAGCGAAAAAAGACCTACCCTCCCCTTGAGGGAGGGTCGAAGCGCGGCACGCGCTTCGGGGAGGGGCTCACTCCACTTGCTATCCGATTTGCTTTCTTGATTTTGAAAAGTTTCATATCAAGACCGTCGGGTGAGCCCCTCCCCGAAAAATGCTTCGCATTTTTCGACCCTCCCTCAAGGGGAGGGTAGTCAATACAGCGCGCGCAGGAATCCGGCCGGCGCGTCGCCGACATATACGATGCCGTCCTTGAAGCCGAGCGCGGCCGACAATTGAATCTGCGCGTTGCTCGCTTGCGCTGCGGCGGCGAGCGCCGGCGCCAGGCCGTTGCCGTCGCCCTGTTGCAAGCCGAGCTTCGCAAGCTCGGCCGCCAGCGATTGCACGCCATCGAGGTTCATGTTCAGCAGACCGTAAGGCCGATGCTGATCGTCCAGCGTGAGCCGGCCGGAAGCCTTGACCTTCAGCACATTCCAGTCGATTTCCAACCGA
The DNA here is from genome assembly GCA_035601715.1 of Rhizomicrobium sp. Taxonomy (GTDB): domain Bacteria; phylum Pseudomonadota; class Alphaproteobacteria; order Micropepsales; family Micropepsaceae; genus Rhizomicrobium. The sequence continues at coordinate 7,820 of DATNNS010000350.1, read as the reverse complement.
TTGAGCGTGAACGCGCCGGAATGCGTGCGCCAGTTTTCCGCCGCTACGCGCCAATCGCCTTTGCCGGCGAGCAGCGGCGCGAGCGGCGTGGCGGGCATGACGCCGGCGTCGAGGCGCAGGTGGCTGATCGTGTCGCCGAAGCCGGCCTGCAGCACCGGCGCCAGATGCAGCCCGTCGCCGGTGATCACCACATCGAGTCCGTCGCGCGCCGGGTCCTTGCGCAGGTGGAACTGGAACCGGTCGGCGCGCAGCTCCGGCGACACGATGCCGATGGCGTCGAGATCGAATCGCGCCAATCCGCCGGCCTGGTTGAACGCGCTCGCGCGCAAAACCGTCGGCACGAAATTCCACACGTGATGGACGCCGTCCGCCCCGGTCCAGCTCAAGCTCTGATGGCCCGCCGCTTCATAGAGCGCCTGCGCCGGGCCGTAGGTCAGCGCGTGCATCGCGAAATGCTCGGCGCGCCACGACACCGGCCCGCGCGAGGTCGCGATTTCGATGTCGACATTATCGAGCACCGCGTCGACGCGGAACGGAAAGCCCGCGATCTGCTTGTCCGCGAAATGGATCGTCACGCCCGGCGCCAGGGCGTGGCCGTTGGCGGCATCCAGATAGCGCGACAGCGCGCCGGCCGCGAACCACCACCATGCCATCGCGGCGGTTGCCAGCACGAGCAGCACGACAAACGGGCCGTAGAGAAAGAAGCGGCTGGAATAGCGCATGAGAGTCCCTCGTTGCGCGGCACTCTAGCCGCAGCGCGAGAAACCGCAGGCGACGCAGGTGTCGCAGCCTTCGAGCTGGACCAGGCTGGGCGAGCCGCAGCGCGGGCAGCTGCGCCCCGGCGCGCCTTCGCCCACCGCCACGGCGCGCAATTCCTCGGGCAGCGCCTCGCGCGGCGCCATGAAGCCGGTCGCCACCAGATGGCGCTCGATCACCTCGCCGATGGCGGCCAGCAGCGAAGGCACGTAATGGCCTTCCATCCACTGCCCGCCGCGCGGATCGAACACCGCCTTCAATTCGTCGACCACGAAGGATACGTCGCCGCCGCGGCGGAACACCGCGCTGATCATCCGCGTCAGCGCGAGCGTCCAGGCATAGGCCGCCATGTTCTTGGAGTTGATGAAGATCTCGAACGGGCGGCGGCGGCCGTCCTTCTCGATGTCGTTGATGGTGATGTAGAAGGCGTGGTCGGTATCGGCCCATTTGATCTTGTAGGTCTGGCCGAGCAGCACCTCCGGCCGGTCGAGCGGCTGGGTCATGTAGACCACTTCGCCGGCGCGCGCCGGCAGCACCAGCTCCGGCTGCTCCTCGACAAGCGAGATCGACGAGGGTTGTGGCGCTTGCGTCTCCAGCACCGATCCGGTCACGCTATTGGGGCGATAGGTCGTGCAGCCCTTGCAGCCCGTGTCATAGGCTTTCAGATACACGTCCTTGAACGCCTCGAACGAGATCTCGCGCGGCACGTTGATGGTCTTGGAGATCGAGCTGTCGATATGCTTCTGCGCCGCCGCCTGCACCGCGAGGTGATCCTGCGGCGACAGGGTCTGCGCGTTGACGAAATAATCCGGCAGCGCCGCTTCCTCGCCGAAGCGCTCGCGGAACAGGCGATAGGCGTAGTCGCTCACCGTCTCCTCGGACCGCGCGCCGTCCGGCTGCAGCACCTTGCGCGAATAGGCATAGGCGAAGACCGGCTCGATGCCGCTCGACACATTGCCCGCGAACAGCGAGATCGTGCCGGTCGGCGCGATGGAGGTGAGCAATCCGTTGCGGATGCCATGGGCCGCGATGGCGTCGCGGATGTCCTGCGGCAGCCTGGCGATGAACGGCCGCTTGAGATATTCGTCGCGGTCGAACAGCGGGAACGGGCCTTTTTCCTTCGCGATCTCGGCGGACGCCGCGTAGGCGGCATGCGAGATCACGGTGAGCCAGCGCTCGATCAGCACGACGCTCTCCGCCGAACCGTAGCGCGCGCGGCAGAAGATCAGCGCATCGGCGAGCCCGGTGACGCCGAGCCCGATGCGCCGCTTGGCGAGCGCCTCGGCGCGCTGCTCCTCCAGCGGAAAGCGCGACACGTCGATCACATTGTCGAGGAAGCGGATGGCCGTGCGCGTCAGCCGCGCGAGTTCTTCTTCGTCGAGCGCCGCGCCGTCTTCGAACGGCTGCTTCACCAGCTTCGCCAGATTGATCGAGCCCAGCAGGCACGCGCCATAAGGCGGCAGCGGCTGTTCGCCGCAAGGATTGGTCGCGTGGATGGTTTCGCAATAGCCCAGATTGTTCTCTTCGTTGATCCGGTCGATGAAGATCACGCCGGGCTCGGCATAATCGTAAGTGGCGCGCATCATGCGGTCCCACAGCTCGCGCGCCTGCACGGTGCGGTAAATCCGTCCGCCGAATTTCAGGTCCCAGGGCGCGTCGTTCCTGACCGCTTCCAGGAACGCGTCGCTCGCGAGCACCGAAAGGTTGAACATCGAAAGCCGTCCGGGCGTCCGCTTGGCGTCGATGAAGGTTTCGATGTCGGGGTGGTCGCAGGCGAGCGTCGCCATCATCGCGCCGCGCCGCGAGCCGGCCGACATGATGGTGCGGCACATCGCATCCCACACCTCCATGAACGAGACGGGACCGGACGCGTCCGCGCCCACGCCGGCAACCGGCGCGCCTTTCGGTCTGAGCGTCGAAAAATCGTAGCCGATGCCGCCGCCCTGCTGCAGCGTCAGCGCGGCTTCGCGCAAGGCACCGAAAATGCCCGACATCGAATCCGCGATCGTGCCCATCACGAAGCAGTTGAACAGCGTCACGGACCGCGACGTGCCCGCGCCGGCCAGGATGCGTCCCGCCGGCAGGAATTTGTGGCCGGCGAGCGCGCCGGCGAATTCCAGCGCCCATTCGCGCCGCCGCGCGGGCGCCTCGGCCTTGGCCGCCGCCAGCGCCACGCGCGCGAAACTGTCCGCCACGCTGCGGTCCACGGGCGTGCCGTCGGGCTGCTTGAGCCGGTATTTCATGTCCCAGATCTGGCGGGCGATATCGCTCATGGCGGCCAGTATACGTTCCTTTTACGTTCCACTGCCACAGAAAACGCGCTTAGCGTTAAAGCGCGCCTTCGCGGGCCAGGATTTCGCGCCCTTCGGCCACCAGTTTCGCCGTCGCGCTCTCGATGCGGTCCTGCAAGGTGGCCATGAACTCCGGCCGCTTCAAGCCGGGCGGAACAGGCTCGAGGAATTCCATCACGATCTTGCCGGGCTTTTTGATGACGCCCAGCGGCCCCGTCCAGAACAGTCCCGAATTGAGCGCCACCGGCACGCACGCCACGTCGAGCTGGCCATAGAGCGCGGCGACCCCCGGCTTGTAGTCGGGCGCGGCGCCGGGATCCTTGCGCGTGCCTTCCGGAAAGATCATCACGGCATGGCCGCGCGCCATCGCCGCGCGCGCCTCCGCCGCCATCTTGCGCAGCGCGCTCGCATGGCCGCCGCGGTCGATCGCGATCACGCCGGCCTTCCTGATGTACCAGCCATAGAACGGAATGCGCGTCAGCTCGCGTTTCACGACGGCCTCGGGACCGTCGAGCACAAGATAAAGCGCGATCGAATCCCAGAAGCTCATATGCTTGGACGCGATCAGCACGCCGGTCGTCGGCGGCTGCCCGCGCAATTCGAAATCCAGATTGGCCAGATGTTTGAGCCCCCACACGATCGCGCGCGACCAGGTGCGCGACGCGTAGACCGCCGCGCCGCGCGGCAGCACCAGCGTCGGCAACGCGGCGATGAAGATGACGATCGTGACGGGCACGAACCACAGCAGAAACAGGATGGAGCGAAACAGGATCATCGCGGAATTCGCGCTAGGACGCGCGCGAAGCGTTGCCCTGCGAAGCGCCGCGGTCAAGGGCGTCGCGATCGGGGAAAACATGCGTCAGCGTCACGCTCGCCAGATATTTGGCGTATTCCACCTGCAGCAGGCGCAACGCGCGGGGATCGCGCCACCATTGCTGCAGGTCGATGCCTTCCGGATCGACGGGATAGGGCTCGAGCGCCACGCCGGGCATGCGCGCGGAGAATTCGCTCAGGCTTCGCGGCATGTGATAGCGCGCCGTCACCACGACCAGGCTGCGATAGCGATGGGTGCGCACCCAATCGGCAGTCTCCTGCGCATTGCCATGGGTGTCGACGGCGGCGAAGCCGAGATCGGCGCAGCAATCGAAACGCCCCGCGCCATGGGCCAGCGTCTTGATCTGGGCGCGCGTCGCCGCCGGATCGACGCCGGAGATCAAGAGCCGCTTTCCGACGCCGCTTTCGAACAGCGCGACCGCGGTATCGAGTCTCGCGCCGCCCCCGGTCAGCGCCACGATCGCGTCGGGCTTGCCGAGCTTCGCGGGCGCCGCCGGCAAGGTCTCCGCGAACAGCACGAAACCGGCCAGATAAAGGGCCAACACAACGAGAAGAGTTTTCAGTACGACCGACATGCGTTTTTCCGGGCGCGCGGCTTATTCTAGCAACAGTCTATCCGACAAAAAGTTTAGATTGTGGCGGAACGAAATCAGTAGATGCCGCGCAGCGCCGCGAGCACGGAAAGCCTTGCGGTGCCGAGCGCGATCAGGCCCGAGGCGAGGGGAACCGCGGCCAGCCAGATCAGCTCGGAGGCGTGCAGGGTGAGCGGCGGCAGGAACGGGACCGCTTCGACGCCGGCGAATTCCAGCCCGCTCGCGGCCGCGAACAGGATCGCCGCGCAGCCCGCGCCGACCAGCGCCGCGCCCAGCACCGAGAGGAAATAGTGCCACTCGAACGCACGCGCGATGAAGCCGGACTGCGCGCCCATCTGGTGCAGCAAGGTGACGATGTCGTGATGCGCTTCGAGGCCCGCGCGCGTTGCGAACGCCACCGTCGCCGCGGTCGCGATCGCGATCAGTGCGAGCACCGCATAGGCCGACCAGATCAGCGTATCCGCCATCGCCTTCAGCCGCGCGATCCAGTGCGCGTGATCGTCGAGTACGGAATCCGGCGCGGCGGCGATCAGCCGCGCGGCCAGCGCGGGAATATCGATATGCGCGCCCGGCAGGAGCGTGGCGTCGATCAGCCGCGGCAACGGTAAGTCGGAAACCAGTGCGCCTTGTCCGAGCCACGGCTCGACGAGATTCAGCGTATCGGCCTGCGACACCGCAGCCGCATGGACGATGCCCGGCGTCGCGCGCAGCACGGACAGCGCCGCATCGGTTTCCAGTTCGAGTGCCGGGTTCGGCGGGCCATGATCGGGCGGCAACACTTGCACCGTCAGATGTCCCGACAATCCGGCGCGCCAGCCTTCGGCTGCGCGGTCGGTGATCAAGGACGCGCCGAGCGCGAGGGCGGCGAGGAACGCCATGATCGCGATGACGATGTCGAGCGGCGCCGCGCCCGCCTCGCGCGGAAGAATTCGCGCACTGGGCTTCGCCGCGCTCATGCCGCGCGTCCCGCGCGCAATTCCACCAGTCGGCCGTCGACCAGCCGCATCTCGCGCGCCTTGGGCAGTGCGGCCAGCAAGGCGCGGTCGTGGGTCGCGATCAGCACGGTGGTGCCGAGCCGGTTGAGCTCGCCGAACAGGCGGATCAGCCGCTCGCCGATATCGGCGTCGACATTGCCGGTGGGCTCGTCGGCCAGCAGCAGATCGGGCCGCGCCACCACCGCGCGCGCGATGGCGACGCGCTGCTGCTCGCCGCCGGAAAGCGTCGCGGGCTTGGCGCGCATGCGTTCGCCCAGGCCCACCCAGGTCAGAAGTTCCTCGACATCGCGCGCATAGTCGTCCGGCCGCCCGCCGGCAAGCCTGAGCGGCAGCGAAACATTGTCGAAGGCGGAGAGATGGTCGAGCAGGCGGAAGTCCTGGAACACGACGCCGATCCGCCGGCGGATCGCGGGAAAGTCCTTGCGCCTTGTCGTCGCGAGATCGTTGCCGAACAGCCGGATCAAGCCGCGCGACGGCGGCTCGGCCAGCAGCATCAGCTTGAGCAGGGTCGTCTTGCCCGCGCCGGAGGGGCCGGTGAGGAAGGTGAAGGAACCTGCCTCCAGCGCGAAGGTGACATCGCGCAGCACTTCGGGCCCGGGCCCGTAACGCATGCCGACATTTTCGAAGCGAACCATGGTGGGGCAGGATTAACACAGATAATGCCGCCCGCCAGCGTGTTCGACGCTTGCGGGCGGCGCGGCCTTAAGCTTATTTTCGCAACGCTCGATTAAGCTCGCCAACATGATCCTGATTTGCCCGCAATGTGCGACGCGTTATGAGGCCGACGGGGCGAATTTCCTGCCCGCCGGCCGCAAGGTGCGCTGCGCCAAATGCAGCCATGTCTGGCATCAGGACCCGCCGCCCGAAGCCGTCGCCGCCTTGGCGCCGCCACTCGAACCGGAACCGCGCGCCGCCGCTTTTGTGGCCCCGCCTGTTGCCGCTCCCGCTCCCGTTGCCATTGCCGCTGCGATGCCCGGTCGCGTCCAGGCCGCCGCGCCGTCGCGCGGGATGGCGAGGCTGGGCCTCGGCCTCGGCTGGGTCGCGCTGGTCGCGGTCATTCTCGTCATCGGCTGGTCGGCGCTCACCTGGCGCGAACAGGTCGCCACCGCCTGGCCGCGCACGGCGTCGTTCTATGCCTCGCTCGGGCTGAGCGTGAATCCGGTCGGCATCGGCTTCGCCGACGTCTCCCATGCCGAGCAGACCGAGGACGGCCAGCCGGTTCTGGCCATACGCGGCAAGCTGGTGAATCTGAGTTCGCGCGCCATGGCGGTGCCGCAGATCGAAGTCACGCTGACCGATGCCGCCAAGCGTCCCGTGCTGAGCAGGAGTTTCGCGCCCGCCATCGCCACGCTGCAGCCGGGCCAGATCACGACGTTTCTCGCGCGGCTGTCGAGCCCGCCTTCGGATGCGCGCCATCTCGAGCTGCGCTTCGCCGGCCGCTAGGCCGGTTTCAGAATTCCTTGAGCAACCGGTCGATGTAATCGAGCTCCTGCTTGGGACGACCCTGCTGCGCGGCGCGGCGGCGCAATTCCTGGAGGATGGAGCGCACCCGCGCCTGGGTGGACTGATCGGGCACTTTCACGTTGTCGCCGAAGTCGCGGCCCTGGCTGCCCGGCGTGCGGCCGAGCGGATCTTCACTGCCCTGGCGGTCGCCGTTGCCCTGGCGGTCCATCAGCTGCTTGGCGAGATCGCCGGCGCCCTGGCGCAGCGCTTCGAGCGCATTCTTCTGCGAGTCGCCGGCGCCGTCGAGCGCATTGTCGCCGAGCTGGCTTTGCGCATTGCCCATCTCGCGGCCCGCGCGGCCAAGCGAGTCCGGCGTCTTCTGGCCGCCCAGGCCCTTGAGCATCTTGTCGAGATCGTCGCGCAGTTTTCCCTGCTGCTCCGACAGCCCCTTGGCGCCGCCGTCCTTGGGATCGCCATTGCCCTGTTGCTGGCGCAGCGTCTTGTCCATCAACTGCCGCTGGCGGCCCATCAGATCGGAAAGGCCCTGGATCGCATCGGAAGTCGCCTTGTCGGCGGCCGAGCCGCCGCCGCCTTGCGTCATGTGCAGATTTTCCAGCAGGTTCTGCAGCATCGCCAGCATCTGCGCCGCCGACTGGCGCGAGCCGGCCTGGGCCGCCTGCTCGATCGCCTTCAGCAATTTTTCCAGATCGTCGGGACTGATGTTGAGCGTCTGCGCACCGGGCGGCGCGCCGGGCGCCTTCTGCGCGTTCTGCGCCAACATCTGCATGTAGCGTTGCAACGCCTCGCGATAGCGCTGCAGCAGCCCGGCGATCACGTCTTGCGGCGCGCCCTGCGCCAGCGCCTGCGTCAGCAGCATCTGCAATTGCCGCAATTCGTCCGCCGCGTTG
>DATNNS010000349.1:0-6555 GCA_035601715.1 Rhizomicrobium sp. | reverse complement strand
AGCGGAATCAGCACCGCGATCAGCGAGACGGTCAGCGACACAATCGTGAAGCCGATCTCGCCCGCGCCCTTGAACGCGGCGGCGAGCGGCGCCTCGCCCTCCTCGATGTAGCGCGTGATGTTCTCGATCATCACGATCGCGTCGTCGACCACGAAGCCGGCCGAAATGGTGAGCGCCATCAGCGACAGGTTGTTGAGCGAGAAGCCCAACAGATACATCGCCGCGAAAGTGCCCACGATGGAGAGCGGCACCGACAGGCTCGGAATGAAAGTCGCGGGCAGGTTGCGCAGGAACAGGAAGATCACCAGCACCACCAGCGCCACCGCGAGCGCGAGCTCGAACTCGACGTCGGCGACGGAGGCGCGGATGGTGTTGGTGCGGTCGGTCAGCACCGTGATCTGCACCGCCGCTGGCATGCCGGCCTCGATCTGCGGCAGGATCTGCTTGATGCCGTCGACCACCGCGATGACGTTGGCGCCTGGCTGGCGCTGGACGTTGAGCAGGATCGCGGGGGTCGTGTTCATCCAGCTCGAAAGCTGCGTGTTCTCGGCGCTCTGCACGACGCTCGCCACGTCGGACAGATGCACCGGCGCGCCGTTCTTGTAGGCGACGACGATGTTCTTGTAATCGTCCGCGCTTTGGATCTGGTCGTTGGCGTTGATTGTGTAGGACTGCGCTGCGCCGTCGAAATTGCCTTTCGGCGCGTTGGAATTGGCGTTGGAAATCGTCGTGCGCAGATCGTCGATGTTGAGGCCGTAGGCGGCAAGCGCCTGCAGATTGGCGCGCACGCGCACCGCCGGCCGCTGACCGCCATTGATGCTGACGAGGCCGACGCCGGAGAGCTGCGATATCTTCTGCGCGATGCGCGTATCGGCAAGGTCTTCGACCTGCGTCAGCGGCATCGTTTTGGAGGTCACCGCCAGGGTGAGGATCGGCGCGTCGGCCGGATTGACCTTGGCGTAGACCGGCGGCGCCGGCAGCGTCGTCGGCAACAGGCTGCCCGAGGCGTTGATCGCGGCCTGCACTTCCTGTTCGGCGATATCGAGATCGAGGCTCAGATCGAATTGCAGGGTAATGACCGACGAGCCGCCCGAGCTGGTCGACGACATCTGCTTGAGGCCCGGCATCTCGCCGAACTGGCGCTCGAGCGGCGCGGTGACGGAAGTGGTCATCACGTCCGGACTGGCGCCGGGCAGGAACGTCTGCACCTGGATGGTGGGATAATCGACTTCGGGCAGCGCCGAGAGCGGCAGGTAGGAATAGCCGACGATGCCGACCAGCATGATCGCGATCATCAGCAGCGACGTCGCGACCGGACGTTCGATGAAAGGTGCGGACGGGTTCATGGCGCGCGGCGGCTTAAGGCCCGCCGCCTCCGCCGCCGCCGCCGTGATGGAACTGACCGCGATGCGCCTGGAACCAGGCGTGGCGTTGTTCGGGCGTCATCTTCTCGAGCGCGGCGCGCTGGTCGGCGGGCAGATGCGAAAGCATGCGCTGGAAACGCGCGGCGCGCGCATCGCCGCTGGCGGATGCTCCGCCGGCGCTCGGCGCCGCGATCTTGGCGGTGGAATTGGGGATCGTGACCTCCGAGCCGTCGCGCAGCCGGTCCGCGCCGTCGATCACCACCGTATCGCCCGGTTTCAAGCCTTGCGTGATCGCGACATTGGTCCCATCGGTCGCGCCCAGGGTGACGGTGCGCATCGCCACCGTCTTGTCCGGCGCCACGACATAGACGAACGCGCCCTGCGAGCCGCGCTGGACGGCCGCCGCCGGCACCAGCGTCTGGTCCTGCAAGGTGTCGACGAGCAGGCGGATGTTGACGAACTGCTGCGGGAACAGCGCGTTGTCGGTATTGTCGAACATCGCGCGCATCTTCACGGTGCCCGTCGTCGTGTCGATCTCGCTATCGACGGCCGACAGCGTGCCGCTCGCCAGTTTCTGCGTCTGGCCGCGGTCATAGGCCTCCGCCGTCAGCGTCGCGCCCGAATTCATCCGCGTGGTGACCTGATCGATATTGTCCTCCGGCACGGAGAACACCACCGACATCGGCTGGATCTGCGTCACCACCACGATGCCGTTGGTCTGGCCCGCCTGCACCAGATTGCCGACATCGACCTGGCGGATGCCGACGCGCCCCGCCACCGGCGAGGTGACCTTGGTATAGGAGAGATTGAGCGCCGCGGTTTCGACGGTGCCCTCGTCCGACTTCACCGTGCCCTTGTCCTGCGCGACGAGCGCCACCTGGGTCGCGTAGATCTGGTCGGAGATCGCCTTGAGCGACAAGAGCTTCTGGTAACGCTGCTCGTCGATGATCGCGTTGGCGAGCGCGGCCTTGTCCTTGTCGAGCACGCCCTTGGCTTGATCGAGCGCGGCCTGGAACGGGCGCGGATCGATCTCGGCGAGAACATCGCCCGCCTTGACGAGTTGCCCTTCCTGGAAATCGAATTTGACGATATTGCCGCTGACCTGCGGGCGCACCGTGACGGTGGCGAGCGGCGTGACCGTGCCGAGCGCATCGAGCGTGATCGGCATCGTTCCCGCGACCGCGCGCGCGACACCGACGGGCATCGGCCCGCCCTGCCCGAACCGGCCGCCCGTCTGGACCGCCGTCTGGCTGTGGACCAGGTACCAGACCAGCAGCCCGACCAGGATGAGCCCGCCGCCGATCCACAACACCCGCGCGCCGCCCGGCACATGGGTGTCGCCCCAGGTCGAGGCGCGGTCGGCATAGCTTGGGGTCTCGTCGGTCAGGGTGTTTTTCCCGGAAATGCTCACGGCTTGCCTGCCGGCGCAGCTGCGCGTCCCAATAGAATGTCTGGTTTCCCGAAAATATCCATCGTCGTCGACCCGGTCCGCCTGGCACGAGCCCCTCGGCCCACCCGCCTTAGCAGACGGATTCCGGCAAACTTTGTCCGAATTGTCGCAAGCTGCCGCGAGAACGCGAAAATCCCGCCGAGCGCCCGGTCCCCGGAGCTCAGGCGAGCAGGGTTGCATCCATGGTGATCTCGGCTTTCAGCAGCTTCGAGACGGGGCAATTGGCTTTCGCCCCTGCCGCGATGCGCGCGAAAGTGGCCTCGTCGGCGCCGGGTATTTTGGCCTTCAGGGTCAGGTGCACGGCCGTGATGGCATAGCCGTCGTCGAGCTTTTCCAGCGTGACTTCGGACGTTGTGTCCATCTGCTCCGCCGTGAGCTTGACCTCGCCCAGCACGAGCGACAGCGCCATCGTGAAACACGCCGCATGGGCGGCGCCGATCAATTCCTCGGGATTGCTGCCGGGTCGCCCTTCGAAGCGGGCCGCGAAGCCGTAAGGATAGGCGTTAAGCGCGCCGCTCTGCGTGGAGATCGAGCCCTTGCCGTCCTTCAGCCCGCCCTGCCAGGCGGCGGATCCGTATTTCTTGATCGTCATGCTTGGGTCTCCCGTGCGCCCGGTTACCTAACGATCCGCCGCCGGCGACGTTGCGTGGACTTCCGCGATATATCCGCCCGGAAATTGCACCAATGCCGAAACGCGGCCGTCGGCATCGAACGGCGCGACGAGAACGCTCACACCAGCCGCTTTCGCTTTCGCCAGCGTTGCGTCGAGGTCGGCCACCTCATAGCCGGTGACCTCGCGGCCATAGGGCCAAGGCAGATGACCGTCGCTCACCATCACAACCATTTTTCCGAAACCGGATTCGATGCGGATGCGGCGATAGGTTTCGCCCGCCCGGCCGATCTCGATGCCGGGCGCCCGCGCGTCGTCCGACACGATCCTGCCATGCGCGAAGCGGATGAAATCGGCGACGAACAGCGCCGCGCGATCCGGCGAAACATAGACGCGGTTTTCCGGGACGTTCGCCAGCGCGGGATAATGCGGCGCAGTCGTGTGCCAATAGAGCTGCATGCCGACGCCGCCGGACCACTGGATGATGGCGTCGCGGCCGATGGGATCGGGGAACGGCGCAACGATCACATCGGCGCCCGCCGCGCGCGCCGCCTTCGTCGCCTTGTCGAGGTCGGTGACCAGATAGCCGGTGCGCTCCAAACCGAAGGGATAAGGAATAGGCGTCTTGAAACCGAAGACCGAAAAGATGCCGGCCGGCGTCAGTATCGCCTGCGACATCGTCTGGCTGGGCGTCGGCGTGACCTGAAACACGCCTTCTTTCGAGGCCGTGCCCCCGAAGGTGGCGATCACGCTGGCGACGAAGCGGTCGAAGTCTTCCGCGGCGACATAGACATGTGTGGAGTCGTACTGCGGTCCGACCGCGAAGCCGGCCGCCGGCGCGGCGTGCGCGGTCTGGCTTCCCAGCAACACAGCGGCGAAGGCGGCAGTGACGATCGCACGCATCCCGATATCTCCGGTTTTCAAAGCGATTTTCCGCCCGGCGTGCAGGTTTGGCAACTCGGCGGCGGGCATGTTGGTCGCCTCCACGGCGCCAGCACGATTGCGGACCAGGCCGATGTGGCATAGGATCGGCCAATTCAGCCAATCGCGGGTTTTATGAGGATTGCCGGTGCGAGATTTTTGAGACGGCGGCGCGGGGATTTGGCGCCCCGCTTCGTCGTGTTCGCGACCGCGCTGGCCTTCCTGCTGCAATCCTTCATCACCCAGATTCACATCCACAGCGAGGCGCCGGACGGCGTCGTCAAGATCGCCGCCACGCTGTCGTCCGCGCCGGGCAAAACCCCGCTCGATCACAGCCAGCGCGATTGCCCGTTCTGTCAGGCGATCGCCCATGCCGGCGCGTTCCTCGCGCCGTCGGCGCCGCCGCTGGTGCTCTCTCTGCCGACCGCGTGCGTCGCGCTGTTCGTCGCGCTGCGCCCGGTCGCCGTCGCCGCCGCGCACAACTGGCAAAGCCGCGCGCCCCCTTCGCGTTGATCCGTAAGTCTGAACGTACGCCGACGCCGTGAACACGGCCCGGCTTGCATTCCGCGTGGCGCCCTGCCGCGCGGCCGATCAACAAGATGGTTTTCGCCGTGGTGACAGCAATGAGGCATTTGAAGCCTGACGGGATCGCAACAGCGGTCTCGTCGCGGGCGCTGCCGTTCGCGGCGTCGCTGGCCGCGTTGCTCGTTGCCGGCTGCGCGGTGGGACCCGATTTCAAGAAGCCCGCGCCGCCCGACGTCGCCAGCTATACGCCCGCGCCGCTCACGACGACGGCCGCCACGCCGGGCGTTGCCGGCGGCGAAGCCCAGACCTTCGACATGGGCAGCGATATTTCCGGCGACTGGTGGACGCTGTTCCACTCCAAACCGCTCAACGCGCTGATCGACCAGTCGCTCGCCAACAATCACGATCTCAAGGCGGCGCAGGCGGCGTTGCGCGTGGCGCGCGAAAGCGTGCTGGCGCAAAAGGGCGCTTACTATCCGTCGGTAACTGCCGGCGTCGCCGTCAGCCGGCAGTCGCAGCCCGGTACGCTCGCGCCGGTGCCCAGCAACAATGCCTTCAACTACAATCTGTTCACGCCCGAAGTCAGCGTGTCCTACGCGCCTGATATCTTCGGCCTCAACCAGCGCACCGTGGAATCGCTCAAGGCGCAGGAACAGGCCACCAAATTCCAGATGATCGCGACCTACACCACGCTGACGTCCAACGTGGTCGTCACCGCCATCCAGCAGGCCGCGACGCAGGAGCAGATCGCGGCGACGCAGGAGCAGATCGACGCCGACACCAAGGCGCTCGAAATCCTGCTCTACCAGCTCAAAAAAGGTTATGCCAGCGGGTTGGACGTCGCCACGCAGGAGACCCAGCTCGCGCTCGTCACCGCCGCGCTGCCGCCGCTGGTCAAGCAATTGGGCCAGTTGCACGACATGCAGGCCGACCTCGCGGGACAATTTCCCAGCCAGGCGCCCGCGGAAAATTTCACGCTCGAAAGCCTGCAGCTGCCGCAGGATATCCCCGTGAGCCTGCCCTCGACGCTGGTGGCGCAGCGGCCGGATGTGCGCCAGGCCGAGGAAAACCTGCATTCCGCGAGCGCGCAAATCGGCGTCGCCGTCGCCAACCGCTTGCCCAACATCCAGCTCACCGCGAACGCCGGCAGCGAAGCGCTGGTCTTCGGTCAGCTGTTCGCGCCGGGAACGGGGTTCTGGAGCCTGGCGGCCGCGCTGACACAGCCGATCTTCGACGGCGGAAAGCTGCTGCATGAAGAGCGCGGCGCTCGCGACGCCTATGTCCAGGCGCTCGAGCAATATCGCAGCACCGTGCTCGCCGCGTTTCAGAACGTCGCCGACACGCTGACGGCGCTGCAGCAGGATGCGCAGGCGCTGAAGACCGCTGCCGCTGCCGCCGACGCCGCGAAGGTGACACGGGATCTGACGCAGCGGCAGTTGCAGGACGGCTATGTCGGCACGCTGGCGCTGCTCAATGCCGAGCAGGCCTATCAGCAGGCGCGCGTCTCGCTCGTGCAGGCGCAGGCCGCCCGCTACGCCGACACCGCGGCGCTGTTCCAGGCGCTGGGCGGCGGCTGGTGGCACCGCACCGATCTCGCCGGGGACAAGCATGACCAATAGATCGACACGCGCGGCCGCGCTCGCCGTCCTGGCGCTGCTCGCCGGCTGCGGACCGAAAGCCACCGA
>DATNNS010000348.1:0-7193 GCA_035601715.1 Rhizomicrobium sp. | reverse complement strand
CAAGACCCGCCGCTGCTGGCCGAGCGCGCGCTGGCGGGCCTTGCGCAACTGAAGGCGCAGCCGGATGTCGATACGACGCGGCTCGTGGCCATCGGATTCTGTTTCGGCGGCGCCGTGGTGCTGGAACTCGCGCGCTTCGCGCCGGAGATCGCCGGCGTCGTGGCATTCCATCCCGGCCTCGCCGGGTTGCCGGAAAAGGACGACCGCAAGGTGCATGGCAAGGTTCTGGTCTGCGCCGGCGTCAAAGATCCGCTCATCCCGCCTGCCGCGCGCGAGAAATTCATCGCCGCGATGATCGCGGCCGGCGCAGACTGGCAGCTGCTGACCTATGGCGCCGCCGGGCACAGCTTCACGGACAAATCGGTCGATGCGTTCGGCATGCCCGGCTTCAATTATGACGCGGCCACAGACAAACGGTCGTGGGCCGCGATGCGCCAGTTTTTCGACGAGACGCTGGGCGTAAGCTGACCTACTTTTTACCCTCCCCTTGTGGGAGGGTCGAAAATGCGCAGCATTTTCGGGGAGGGGGTAGGTCTCGCCGCTGAGACCGATCCCCCCCCGAAGCGCGTTCCGCGCTTCGACCCTCCCACAAGGGGAGGGTAAAGCGTCTTCCACACAGGATCTCTCATGCCCTCGCTCTTCGACTCCTTCATGCTGAAAGACATCACGCTCAAGAACCGCATCGCGGTATCGCCGATGTGCCAGTACTCGGCCGAAGACGGCGTCATCAACGACTGGCATCTGGTGCACCTGGGCGCGCATGCGATCGGCGGCGCGGGGCTGATCATCGGCGAGGCGACGGCGGTGTCGCCGGAAGGCCGCATCACGCCGGGCGATTCCGGCATCTGGACCGATGCGCAGGCCGAGAAGTGGCGGCCCATCGTCGCGTTCCTGAAGAAACATGGCGCGGTGCCCGGCCTGCAGATCGCCCATGCCGGGCGCAAGGCGTCCGCCAACAAGCCGTGGGAAGGCGACAACCACATGGCGGCGGACGATCCGCGCGCCTGGCAGCCGATCGCGCCGTCGGCCAACGCGTTCGGCGCCAACCTGCCGCGCGTACCGCGGGCGATGACAAAGGACGATATCGTGCGCGTGCGCGGCGATTTCGTGGCGGCGGCGAAGCGCGCGCTCGCGGTCGGCTTCGAATGGCTCGAGCTGCACTACGCGCACGGCTATCTGGCGCAGAGCTTTTTCTCGCCGCTGGCCAACAAGCGCACCGACGACTATGGCGGCAGCTTCGAGAACCGCATCCGTTTCCTGGTCGAGACCTTCGCGGCGGTGCGCGAGGTTTGGCCGGCGCGCCTGCCGCTGACGGTGCGTCTGGGCATTTCCGATTTCAAGGACGGCAGCCAGACGATCGAAGAGTCCATCGAACTCATCAAGCGGTTCAAATCGCTCGGCCTCGACCTGATCGATGTGAGCCTCGGCTTCAACATTCCCGATGTCTCAGGCGTGCCATGGGGCCCGGCCTTCATGGCGCCGTATGCCGCGCGCATCCGCCGCGAAGCGGAGATCCCGACCGCCGCCGGCTGGTTCATCGCCACGCCGCAGCAGGCCGAGGCGATCGTGAAGGATGAGCAGGGTGACATCGTGATGCTCGCCCATGCGATGCTCGACGATCCCAACTGGCCCTGGCATGCCGCCAAGGCGCTGGACGTCGAGAATGCCAAATGGACGCTGCCCGCGCCATATGCGCACTGGATACGGGAGTAGCGGGCGAGCGCGACGCTACTTCACCAATCCCTCGTCCTTCATCGCCTGGTGCACTTTCGGCCTCTGCGCGACGCGGCTGAAAAACGCTGCGAGGTTCGCGGGCAATTCGATCTTGACGTGATGCGCCCAGGTCAGCATCACGAACAGATAGGCGTCCGCCACCGTGAACGTGTCGCCGAACAGGAACTGCTTGCCGGCGAGCTCGCCGTTCACATAGTCGAAGCGCTTGGCGATCTTCGCCTTGGAATCGGTCTTCACCTCGTCGGATGCCGCGCCGAACAGCGGCGAGAAGTTCTTGTGGATCTCCGAATTGATGAAGCCCAGCCATTCCTGCAGCTTGTAGCGCTCGAACGTGCCGTTGGCGGGCGCCAGCTTCGAGCCCGGCTTCTGGTCGGCGAGATATTGCACGATGGCCGGGCCTTCGGTGAGGAAGTGTCCGTCATCAAGCTTCAGCGCCGGCACGTAACCCTTGGGATTGACCTTGTAGTAGTCTTCGCCGGATTCCGTCTTGTGCGCCTTGAGATCCACCTTCTCGAGCGTGAGCGGGATGCCGGCTTCGAGAGCGACGATATGCGGCGACAGCGAACAGGCGCCGGGGGCGTAATAGAGTTTCATGGGAGTCTCCTTGTTGTTTCATCGCTTCGCCGCATGGCGAGGTGATTCAAGTCTGCACAAATCGCCGCAAGCCGCGCCGCCATTTTCCCAGGCTCCGCTTGACAGCGCAACGCTCTTGGTCTAGTTTTGTTCTCTTCTCCCGAATCACGTCCGGCCGCCCGCGCGTTCATCCGCGCGGGGCTGGATTCGCACGTCCGCAAAGGAGTTCGCCATGCGCCTTCCGATCTTCCTGTAGCCGCGTCCGCGGCGCTCGACACGACCCTCGAGAAAAAACCGCTCGCGATGGGGACTCGAGTTGCGTCCGCCCGGATGTTGAAGCGGTCGTCGCGGTGGCGCGCGCGACTCTGTCTTCCACGACCCGCAAATTCCGCCAATTTTTCACAACCCTTCGAACCGCGCCGCCGAAAGATAGCACTCGGCGAAGACGGCAGGATAGTCACGATCTCCACGCCGATAGACAGTTTTGGATCGCGATGCCATGCTTTCGTCATCTGAGGAGGACACCATGAAACTGGGATATCTGGCAGCCGCCGCGGTCATGGCGCTCTACGCGCTTCCCGGCGCGGCGCAGGCCGGAGGGTGCAGGGCCGTCGTCTATTGGGACATCGATTATGGCGGCGAGCGCTTTGTCACCGACCACGACGTGTCGTATGTCGGCGATCACTGGAACGACAAGATCTCGTCGATCAAGGTGATCTCGGGCGAGTGGGAATTCTTCTGGGACGCCAATTATGGCGGCGAGGCCCTGCGGCTCGGGCCGGGCCGCTATCGCTATGTCGGCGACCACTGGAACGACCAGATCAGTTCGTTCCGCTGCGTGCGTCCGACGGGCTGATCACAGCCCTTCGAACAGCGCCGTCGACAGGTAGCGTTCGGCGAAGGACGGGATGATGGCGACGATTGTCTTGCCTTCCATCCCGGGCCGCGCGCCGACTTCGAGCGCCGCGGCGATCGCCGCGCCGGACGAGATGCCGACCGGAATGCCTTCCAGCCGCGCAACCTTGCGCGCGGTGTCGAAGGCGGTCTCGTTGCCGATGGTGATCACTTCGTCGATCACCGAACGATCGAGGATCGCGGGCACGAAACCGGCGCCGATGCCCTGGATGGGATGCGGCCCGGGTGCGCCGCCGGACAGCACCGGCGAATCCTCCGGCTCGAGCGCGATCATGCGCACGCTGGGCTTGCGCGCCTTGAGCACCTGGCCGACGCCGGTGATGGTGCCGCCGGTGCCGACGCCGGAGATCACGACGTCGACCTTGCCGTCGGTGTCATTCCAGATTTCCTCCGCGGTGGTGCGGCGGTGGATGTCGGGATTGGCCTCGTTCTCGAATTGCTGCGGGATGATCGCGCCCGGCGTCGACGCCACGATCTCCTGCGCCTTGGCGATCGCCGCGCGCATGCCCTTGGCGCTTTCGGTGAGCACGATCTCGGCGCCCATCAGCGCGAGCATCTTGCGCCGCTCGATCGACATGGATTCCGGCATGACGAGGATCAGCCGGTAGCCCTTGGCCGCCGCGACAAAGGCGAGCGCGATGCCGGTGTTGCCGCTGGTGGGCTCGACGAGAACCGACTTGCCCGGCGTGATCAGGCCCTTCGCCTCCAGCGCCTCGATCATCGAGACGCCGATGCGGTCCTTGACGCTGGAGACCGGGTTGAAGAATTCGAGCTTAAGCAGGATATCGGCCTTGGCGCCCGCGTCCTTGCCCATGCGCGCAAGACGCACCAGCGGCGTGTCGCCGATGGTTTGCGTGATGGAATCGTAAATGCGTCCGCGGCCGGGTTTGTGGGGCATGATGACTCCGTTAAATCGTGAAATCGGCGGTCGAGCCGCTGCCGCAGTCGACGCCGGCGCTGCGGGCGCGGGTGCAGAGGTCTTCGATCGAAATCGCGTCGAGCCGCGCCATCACTTCGTCCTGCAGGGACTGGATCAACGGCGTGACGATGCGGGTACCGAGCTCGGAGCGCGGCTCGGCACTCTCGTTTTCCTCGTCGTCGATGGCTTCCGCCACGCGCACCACATCGCCGATCGAAATGCGCCGGCGCTCGCGCGCGAGGCGGTAGCCGCCGCGCGGGCCGCGCACGCCCTTGAGCACGCCGGCGCGCACCAGTTGTTGCATCACCTGCTCGAGATAGCGTTGCGGCACGCCCTGGCGCGCGGTGATCTCCTTGGCCTGCACGGGCTCGGGACGCGCGTTGAACGCGATGTCGATCACCGCCTCGAGCGCCAGCAGGGTTTTGCGGGAAAGCTTCAGCATGGTTCACGCACGTTTGAGATTAAGGGAATCTTTGGATGGCCTATCGCTTCGCTGCTTGAGGCCGGTGGACCCGAAGCCACCCGCGCCGCGCGCGGTGGCCGGGAGTTCGGATACTTCGTTCAATTGCGCTTGTTCGCAGCGCGCGATCACGAGCTGGGCGATCTTCGTGCCGCACGCGATGCGGAACGGTGCGTCGCCGTGATTGATCAGGATCGCCTTCACCTCGCCGCGATAGTCGCTGTCGATGGTGCCGGGCGCGTTGAGCACGGTGATGCCGTGGTTGAGCGCAAGGCCGGAACGTGGGCGCACTTGGGCTTCATATCCCTGCGGCAGCGCAATCGCGATGCCGCAGGGCACCGCGGCGCGCGCGCCGGGCGCGAGTTCGATGTCGCCCACGATGGCGGCGAGAAGATCGAGGCCGGCGGAGCCTTCCGTCGCATAGTGCGGCAAGGGGAGATCGGCGGCATGCGGCAGGCGCTGGATCGCGAGCTTCATGCCGCTTGGCCCTTCAGCGCCTCGGCGATGCGGGCGGCGAGGCGGAGGCCCACTTCGCGCTTGTCGAGAAGCGGCCAGTCCTCGGTGCCGTTCGCGGTGATCAGATGCACGGTGTTCTTGTCGCCGCCCATCACGCCGGTCGCCGGGCTCACATCGTTGGCGACGATCCAGTCGCAGCCTTTTTTCGCGAGCTTGGCCCGCGCATGCGCCACGACGTCGTCGGTCTCGGCCGCGAAGCCGATGACGAGGCGCGGACGGCGCGCGCCATGGGCGATGGTCGAGAGGATATCGGGGTTCTGCGCCAGCTTGATGTCGGGCGCGGACGCGTTCTCGCGCTTCTTCATCTTGCTGTTGGCGACGGCCTCCGGCCGCCAGTCGGCGACGGCGGCGGTGAACACCGCGACGTCGGCGGGCAGGGCGCTTTCGCAAGCCGCCAGCATTTCGCGCGCGGTCTGGACCTTGAGCAGCTTGACGCGCGCAGGCGGCGCGATCTCGACCGGACCGGAAACCAGCGTGGTCTCGGCGCCGGCCTGCGCCAGCGCATCGGCGATGGCATATCCCTGCTTGCCAGAGGAACGGTTGGACAGGAACCGCACTGGATCGAGCGGCTCCTGCGTCGGCCCCGCCGTTACCAGCGCCGTCATGCCGGACAATGGGCCGGGTGCCGCGAGCGCAGCTTCGATGGCGGCGACGATCTCCAGCGGCTCGGCCATGCGCCCCGGACCGAATTCGCCGCATGCCATTTCGCCGTCATTGGGTCCGACGAACATCACGCCGTCTTTGTGCAGTGCTCTGCGATTGCGCTGCGTCGCAGGATGGTTCCACATCCGCACATTCATCGCCGGCGCGATCAGCACGGATTTGTCGGTGGCGAGCAACGCGGTGGACGCGAGATCGTTGGCGAGGCCGCTTGCGAGCTTGGCCATCAGGTCGGCGGTCGCGGGCGCGACCACGACGAGATCGGCGGAGCGCGAAAGCTGGATGTGTCCCATCTCGGATTCGTCGGTGAGGCTGAACAGATCCTGGAACACCTTCTCGCCGCTCAGCGCCGATACGGAAAGTGGAGTCACAAAATGCGCGCCGGCGGCGGTGAGGATCGTGCGAACCTTGACGCCGCGCTCCTGCAGGCGGCGGATCAGCTCAAGGGACTTGTAGGCCGCGACGCCGCCGCCGATGATGAGTAGGATACTGCTACCGCGCATGCACACCCCGGCCAGCGGGATAATCCCGCTCTTGGACGGACTATATATAGAATAACGAGTGCGACGTGTAGATATTCGCACCTCAGGGAGCCAACGCCATGAATATACAGGCTAAAACAGACCTGCCGCCGTTCAAGCCGTTGGCCCAGAAGCCGCCCGCCATAGACGTTGAACGCAAACCGGACGGCACGGTCTACCTGCGCTCCAAACATCCCATCGGCGCGATGCATCGCTCCATCGCGCATCTGCTGGAAGAGAAAGCGACGGCGCATCCCGAGCGCAACTACATCGGCGAACGCACGCCTTTACCCAGCGGAAAGCTGGGCGACTGGCGCTACATCACCTATGGCGAGGCCAATGCGCGGGCGAACGCGATCGCCCAGGCGCTGATCGAGCGCGGTCTTGGGCCCGACGCGCCGCTGATGGTGATCTCCGGCAATTCCATCACCCATGCCGTGATGATGCTGGGCGCGATGAAGGCGCGCGTGCCTGTCGCGCCGGTGTCGGTCGCCTATTCGCTGATGTCCGGCGACCACGGCAAATTGCGCCACGTTTTCGAGACGACGAAGCCGAAAATGATCTTCGCCGAGCAGGGCCCGGTCTATGCCCGCGCGCTGGCCGCGTTGCCGCTCGACGGCGTCGAGGTCGTCACCGTCATGCCGATCCCGGATCGCGCCACGACCGCGTTCGACGATCTGCTGCGCACCAATGCGGGGCCGGCCGTGGCGGCATCGATGGACAAGATCGATCATGCGACGGTGGCGAAATATCTCTTCACCTCCGGCTCGACCGGAATGCCCAAGGGCGTGATCCAGACGCACGGCATGATGTGCGCGGTGGTTGCGGCGACCGAGGCGCTGCGCACCGAGGAGAACGATCCGAACGAGAGTCCGCAAAGCCTGGAATGGATGCC
>DATNNS010000347.1:0-9801 GCA_035601715.1 Rhizomicrobium sp. | reverse complement strand
CAGGACGCGATGTGTGGGGCGCGTCAGCCGCATGGTCATCTGGAAATGGTCGTCATCATGCAGGTCGCTGTCCCACATCCGCATCGGCGTGGTTCGCGGCCGCGCATAGTAGAGCAGCTCGGCCATGGTGCTGCGGTTGGCGGCGGCGATGGCGTCATAGGGCGCGCGGCCGGCCTGCAACGCGACCGTTCGGCCCAATGCGCTCCAGCCTTCCATCCGTTTGAAGGCGTTGCCTTGGCCGATCCGGTCGGCGAAGGGCGGCGCCACCAGAATAATCCACAGGACTGCCATCACGGCGCCGTCGAAAATGAACGACGCCCACAGCGCGCGTCCCTGCCACAGTTCCAGCAGGGCGGCGATCGCGAGCGGCGCGCCGGCGACATAGGCCACCGCCGCCCAGTTGGCGTTGGCTTCCGCGATGAACGACTGCACCGTGATCAGAAACAGCACCGGCGCGCTGAAAGCCGCCAGTATCACTGCGCTGTCCGCGCGCGGCCTGGATCGCGCCAGTCGCCAAAAGGCGAGCAGAAGGCCTGCCATCAGGACTGGCCCGAACACGCCGAACTGCCCGCCCAGGAAGGACAGGATGTTCATCGGGTTGTAGCGGGCATGGCTCCAGTCGGCGTTGTGGCCGGTGTGCGCGACGGTCGGAAAGCCGTGCGCCGCGTTCCACAAAACATTGGGCAGCAGCAGCGCTGCGGCGATCGCCAGGATGGCCAGTCCGCGCAGGCTGAGGACCAGTCGGCGTGCGCTCGGCGAGACGATGGCGGCAAGCCCCGCGCCCAGGATGAAATAGGCCATCGCATATTTCGTCTCGAAGCCGAGACCGACCGCGACGCCGCAGATGACGGTCCAGTGCCAGCCGGGCGTTGTCTCAGATTCTGGCATCGCCCGCAGGAAGGCGTAGAGCGCCGCCGCCCAGAAAAAGAGCAGGGGCACATCGGTGGAGATCAGCGCGCTGGAATAGGAAATGCCGGGCGCGGTCAGATAGGCGAGCGCGCTCCAGAAGCCGACGCGCGCATTGAACGTCAGCCGGCCGATGCCGAAGATGAGCAGCGCAGTGGCGCCATGCAGCAGGGGCGCCGCGAAACGAATCGCCCATTCGGACTGGCCGAACACCGCCGTGGTGAGCCAGATGACCCAGGCGATCATCGGCGGCTTGGAGAAGTAGCCGAAGGCCGGCGTCTGCGCCCACCACCAATATTGCGCCTCGTCGGGATAGAGCTCGAGCGGCGAGACGATGAGCGCGATCAGGCGCAGCAGCACGATCGCGGCGACGATGCCGAGCGCGAGCCGAAAGAGCCGCCGTTCGTCCATGTCCGCGCTCATTTCGAAGCCGGTTCCGTGATCGGCGGCGCTGCGGTGACGCGATAGAAGGTGATGTGCTCGTGCCGTCCGCGCGAATAGTTGAAGCCGGACATCTCGTCCACCGGACGCGCCTTGCCGCCGAGCTTGGCCAGGGCGGCAAGGAATCTGATCCCCTCATGATCTTCCACCAGCGCGAGGCCGCCCGACTGGGCAGCGGCCTGCGCCGCGCCTGGGCCGTTCTCGATCTGCGTATCGGTGCCCAGCAGGAAAACGAGGCTCGGCTCGACATAGCCGGCCAGCACGACCGGCGGATCGCCCGGCAAGCGGTCCTTCGCGACCAGCGCCGCAGCATGCGGGCTCATCCAGATTTGCGGCACGCGGGGCACCACGCCCCAGACGATCAGCGGGTAGAAGATGACTGCTGCGGCGACGGCGCACAGCGCGGCCACCATCGCCTCGCGGCGAATCAGGAAGACCACCGCGGCGAGGCCGGCCGCGGCGCCGACGCAGGCGCCGGCGATCAGCCACATGTTGATGCCGTCGCCGAACCAGTGCGGCGCGAGAATCGGAACGATCGTGAACGCCGCGACGCCTAGGGAGAACTGCACGGCCGCGAGCCAGCGCAGGACGCGCTCCCAGCGCCGTTCATCGGGCGTGGGCACGCGCATCGCCCACAGCGCACCCAGGAACGCCACGGCCGGATAGGCCGGCAGGATGTAATGCGGCAGCTTGGTCGGCACGAGCTCGAACATCAGCCACGCCGCGGCCGCCCAGGCGAGCAGATAGCGGATCGCCGGATCGCGGCGGTTGGCGATGCCCGAACCGATGCCGGGCAGTGCGAACAGGGTCGCCGGCCACAAGGTCACGCTGGCGAGCGCGAGATAATAGCCGGGCGGCGCGCCGTGGCTCTCCTGTCCGCCCATGATCTTGGCGGCGAGGTCGTGGCCGAGGGCCTGCTTGTAGAAATCGCCATGGCTCACGAACGCGATGTCGATTCCCCACGGCAGGCAGACGATCAAGGTGAGGACGATCCCGGGAAGCCAATGGATGGTCTTCAGCCATTTCCAGTCGCGGTCCCACAGCGAGATCGCGACGACGCTCACCGCCAGCACCGCCAGGATGATAGGTCCCTTGATCATCACGCCGACGGCGAACGCCGCCCAGCCGCCCAGTGCGAGCCACAGGCCGGGGGGAGGCTTGCCAAGGCGGTCGGCGAGATAGGCGCGCATCAGCAGCGCCTGCGAACCAAGCACAGTGGCGAGCAGCACCGCATCGGTCTTGGCGATCTTGGTCTCGGCTGTCAGCGAGACCGTGAATCCGATCAGGGCTGCGGCGATCAGCGCGGTGGGCGGGGCGGCGAAGGCCCGGGCGCACCAATAGGCGAAGAACACGGCGATGAAGCCGCCGATCAGCGAGGGCAGGCGATAGGTCCAGATCTCGTTATAGGGCGGCTTGCTCAGGGCGAGCGTCGAGGCCGCCTGCATCCAGTAGATGCCGACCGGCTTCTTGTAGCGCGGTCCGACGCTGTAGCGGATGTCGACGTAATTCCCTGTCTCGATCATCTGCTTGGAGGCCTGGGCGAAGCGGCTCTCGTCGCGGTCGAGCGGCGGCAGGGTGAAGAAGCCCGGGACCCAGGCGATGAAGCAGAGCAGGAACAGGGTGGCGAGCGGGTAGCGGGCAAGCGTGCCCAATATCCCGCCTGCCTCGTCCGACCGCCCGTCCATCTGGAACGCCTCTTGTATGCGAAGCCAGGGTCAGCGCAGCGGGGTTACGCTGGGATGCGCCGTCTTGGCACAGGCCTGTTTCAATTGAGCGCCGCCCTGTATAAGGCGCGCGCCTTGCGCGATCCGTTCACCCAATGGGCCGCGAACGGGCGCATTGGTGCGTCGCGGCGCAGTCTATTGCAACACGGGATCGAACGGAACCTCGGTATGGCGGTCGCTTTGTCCGTTGTCGTGCCCGTCAAGGACGAGGCGGAGAATGTCGCCCCCCTGGCGCGCGAAATCGCGCGCGCGCTGGCGGGCGAGGACGCCGAGATCGTGTTCGTCGACGACGGCTCGACGGACACAACCGTCGCGGCGCTCCAGGCGCTCAAAGCCGAAATGCCGATGCTGCGCGTGATCAGTCATGGCCGCAACATCGGGCAGAGCCGCGCCATCCGCAGCGGCGTGCGCGCCGCGCGCGGCGAGATCGTCGTCACCTTGGACGGCGACGGTCAGAACGATCCCGCCGACATGGCCAAGCTGCTCGACATCCTGCGCTCGGCCGGCGCGCGCGTCGGCCTGGTCTCGGGCGTGCGCGTTGCGCGCAAGGACGTCGCGAACAAGCGGTTCGCCTCGGGCTTCGCCAACGGCTTCCGCCGCCGCATGCTGCATGACGGCGCGGTCGACAGCGGCTGCGGTCTCAAGGCGTTTCGCCGCGACGTCTATCTCGCGCTGCCCTATTTCGATCACATGCATCGCTTTCTCATCGCGCTGGTGCAGCGCGAAGGTTTCGAAGTCCGCTTCGTGCCCGTCAATCATCGCCCGCGCGAGCACGGCAAGTCGAAATACCACAACCTCCATCGCGCCCTTGTCGGTTTCGTCGATACGTTCGGCGTGCGCTGGCTGCAGCATCGCTTCCGCGGCGCGGCCGAGCCGAAGGAGATTTGAATGGCCGCACATGCGCTGGCCTGGCTCACCCGCGATCACGTCTGGCTTCTGATCGGCTTGCTCGGCCAGGGGCTCTTCGCGTCGCGCTTCATCGTGCAATGGTTCAAGAGCGAGTCGGAGGGGCGCAGCGTCATTCCGCTCGCCTTCTGGTATCTCAGCATCGTCGGCGGCGTCGTTTCTCTGGCCTATGCCGTCTATATCGAAAGCATTCCCTACATCATCGGCCAGGGCAGCGGGTTGATCGTCTATGTCCGCAATCTGTGGCTGATCTTCCGCGAGCGCGCCGCGCTCAAGGCGGCTGCCGAGCGCCCGGCGGGCTGATTTACCATACCGTCACACGGCCGTCGCGCCCGCGCCCCTTTTCCGCCCCATTATGATACAAGGGTGACCGGCATTGGGGCCAAATCCCGGGGAGAACATCATGTTCCGTCTGTTTCCGCTGCTCATCATTCCGATCGTCATCTACAATATCTTCGCCCTGGGCGGGAGCCTGTTCGGATTCCACGACATCCAGGATGCGCTGAGCCTCAATCACAGCGTCACCATCCACATGTTCTCCGGCGACTACTGGAAGTTCAGCTTCGGCGATCTGCTGCTGACCGGCGCGCTGTTCCTGCTCTTCATCGAGGTCATCAAAGCGACGCGCACGACCTCCAATGAGATCATCAATCACGGCCTGTCGATGCTGACCTTCGTCGTCGCCCTGATCGAATTCATCACGCTGAAGGGCTTCGCCACCTCGCCGTTCTTCTTCCTCGTGCTGATGACCCTGTTCGACGTGATTGCCGGCTACACGATCTCGATCGTTGCCGCCGAACACGACCTGGGCCTTGGCCGCGCCGGAACCGACTGAGCGGTTCGGCATAATCTCTGCGGCGGGCGGGCCTTGTGGTCCGCCCGTTTGCATTTTGGCCGCATTGTCGGATGGCGGCGGCGCCGCGCATAATGCTGCGATGTCCGAATCCCCGCCCGACGATCCGCATGCGCGCTGGAAATTCCTGCGCGACGTGCTGGTGTTCCAGCTCAAGCTGATCCTGGGCAATCTGCAGAACTTCCTGCTGGTGCCGGTGTCGCTGGTCGCCGCTTTTATCGATGTGTTCGTCAAGCATGAGCGTCATGGCGGGCGGTTCTACCGCGTGCTGGAATGGGGCCGGAAGACCGATGAGGCGATCGACATCTACAGCGCCATCGGCGGTTACAATTCCACCGCGCCCGAGGAAGGCGGCGAGTCGATGAAGAGCGACTTCACCGTCGATTCGGTGCTGGCGCGGGTCGAGGGCGTCATCGTGCGCGAATATCAGAAGGGCGGCACGGCGGCGAGCGTCAAATCCGCCGTGGACAAGGCCCTCGATCAGCTCCAGCACGAAACCGGCAAAGGCAAAGCGAAAGCCGACGATGTGGTCAAGCGGTTGGCCGACAAGCTGCGCGACAGCAAGGACAAACCGCCGCCCTAGCGGCCCTCGAACCCTTCCAACACGTTGCAGGTGATTTCCGCCAGCGCGTCGAGATTGTAGCCGCCTTCGAAGACGAACATTGTCGGCTTGCGAAGGCCCGCGAGCGTCTCGCCCATGCGCAGGTAATCGTCGGCCTTCAGTTTGAACAGCGAGATCGGGTCGCTTTCGAAGGTGTCGAGTCCAAGCGAAACAAGCAGAATATCCGGTCCGAAGTCCGCGATGCGCGCGAGCGCCGCATCCAGCGCCGGCGCGTAGGCGGCCCAATCCGTTTTGCGCGGCAGCGGCAGGTTGAGATTCGCGCCTTCGCCCGCGCCGTGGCCCTGCTCGTCGGCGAAGCCCAGGAAATGGGGATAGGCGAAGCTCGGATCGGCGTGGATCGAGACGAACAGCACGTCGGCGGACCGATAGAAGATCGATTGCGTGCCGTTGCCGTGATGATAGTCGACATCGAGGATCGCCGGGCGCAGGCCCTTGTCGGCGAGGAACTGCGCCGCGATGGCGACATTGTTCAGGTAGCAATAGCCGCCGAAAACATACGCGCTTGCGTGATGCCCCGGCGGCCGCGCCAAGGCAAACGCGGCGCGCTCGCCGTCCTTGATCGCCTGCGCCGCCGACAGCGCGACATTGGCGCCCATGCGCGCGGCCTCCCAGGTGCCTTTCGCGATCGGCGTCGCGGTGTCGAAGCAATAGGAGCCGAGCCGGGATTCGATGTCGCCGCCGCGCCGGTCGCGCAACCCGCGCGCCGGCCAGCATGACGGAATCGCGTCGGCGGTATCGCGCGGATAGGCCTTGCGCCAGTCGTCATAGGCGCCGGCGAGAAACTGCGTGAACGCCGTATCGTGAACGCGCGCGATTGGCTCATGTCCGAAATCCGCCGGCGCCAGGATCGCGCCCAGCTTGCGCGCTTCGATGCGCGCCTTCACGCGCTCGGCGCGCTCGGGGATTTCGACCGCGGGCAACAGCCGGCCGGCCTCGAATTCCTCCTTCGGCGCGTGGCTGAGATGGATGGGGGAATAGAAAGTCTTCATCCGCCCATTTGTAACATAATCGCTCCCGCCGCAATCGCACCGGCGGCGAGCCAGCGGCGCAGCGTCATCGTCTCGCCGAGGAAGCTCATCGCGAGCGCGGTGCCGAACAACACGCTGGTCTCGCGCAGCGCGGCGAGTTGCGCGGTGGCGCCGTAGCGATAGGCGAGCATCGCCGCGCCGTAGGTGGTGATGGAGAGCGCGCCCAGCAGGATGCCGAATTTCCAATGCCGCCGCGCCTCGATGACGACGGCGCGGCCGCGGATGCCGGGCGCGGTGACCAGCACGCAAAAGCCGTGCGCCACGAAGAACCACAGCACATAGCTCAGCGGATCGGACACGATGCGCACGCCCGAGGCATCGATCAGCGTGTAGCAGCCGATGGTGAAGCCGGTGGCGAGCGCGTAGATGAGGCCGGCGCCGGCGCCTTTGCTGGCGCGGTGGGAAATGCCGATCGCGATCACGCCGCCGCAGACGAGCGCAATGCCGGCCAGCTGCGAAAGCGGCGCGTGCTCGCGCAGGATGAAGATCGCGCCGAGCGCGGTGAACAGCGGTCCGGTTCCGCGCGCCACCGGATAGACGGCGGAGAAGTCGGCGCTCTCATAGGATTTGACCAGCAGCAGTTCATAGAACGCGTGGACGACGGCGGTGGCGATCAGGAACCACACCGCTTGTCCGCGCGGCAGCGGTACGAAAAACAGCGCCGGCGTCACCAGGATGGCCGAAAAAACGCCGATCAGCAGGCGCGCGGCATATTTGTCGTCCGCGCGTTTCGTCAGGATATTGACGACGGCGTGGACGGCAGCGGAAATAAGGATGAGGAAGAGGGCAGTGGGCATAATTCCAGATTGTCATGGCCCGCGAATGCGGGCCACCCAGTTGATGGCAGCGGAACTCTAAACAAGAAGTTTTTTCCTTCCGCGCTCACACGGTGAGTTCGGAGCAAAATCACCTGGGTGGCCCGCATTCGCGGGCCATGACATTGTGGGGTCTCTGGAAGGAGTCACGCATGTCTCAAATCCTCAACGCCGATCTCATTGGCGTCCCCGGCGGGCGCGCGAAGCTGGCGACGCCGGCGCTGGTGATCGATCTCGATATCCTGGAGCGCAACATTGTCGCCATGGCCGAGCATGCGAAAAAGCACGGCATCGCGCTTCGGCCCCACGCCAAGACGCACAAAAGCGCGGAGATCGCGCGGATGCAGATGGCGGCGGGCGCGCTCGGCATCTGCTGCGCCAAGCTCGGCGAGGCGGAGGCGCTGGCCGATGCCGGCATCGACTCGATCCTGATCACCTCGCCGGTGGTGACGGAACGGGGTATCGCGCGGCTGACGGCGCTCAACGGACGCATCGGCGAATTGATGGCGGTTTGCGACAACGCCGTTGTCGCGGCGCGGCTGGCGGATGCGGCGCGGGCAAGCGGCAAGCCGCTCAAGGTTCTCGTCGACATCGATCCGGGTCTCGGCCGCACCGGCATTCGCCCCGGCGACGGTGCGCTCGCACTGGTTCAGCAGGTCGCGGAATCCAAAAGCCTCCAGTTCATGGGACTGCAGTGCTACGCCGGCCAGGTGCAGCACATGGAATCGCCGAACGAGCGGCGCGACAAATCGCTGTCCGCGCTCAAGGAGCTGGGCGATCTGCGCGACGAACTGAAGACGCGCGGCATCGCGCCGAAGATCCTCTCCGGCGGCGGCACCGGCACGTTCGATATCGATCCGGATGCGCGCGTGCTCACCGAGCTGCAGGTCGGTTCTTATGTGTTCATGGATCGCCAATACAATGACGTCTGGGAAAAGCCCGGCGATCGCGCGCCGTTCGAGACCTCGCTGTTCGTGCAGACCACGGTGATCAGCGCCAATCGCGACGGGCTGGCGACGACCGATGCGGGCTTCAAGGCGTTCGCGACCGATGCGGGCGTGCCGGCCATCGCCAGCGGCGCGCCCGACGGCGCAAGCTACTTCTTCTTCGGCGACGAGCAGGGTGGAATGTTCTACGATTCATCGAAGCGGAAACTCGCGCCCGGCGACGTCGTCACCTGCGTCGTTCCGCACTGCGATCCCACCGTGAATCTGTTTGATTTCTTCCATGCGGTGCGCGGCGACACGCTGTCGTTCATCTGGCCGGTCGAGGGACGCGGGAAATCGGCCTGAATCGGGCCCTGGAACGTCTATTTGCCTGAAATCGTTGTTCATGTGCGGTTCAGCCGCCCGGTGCGAATCTTCGCGCCATGGCCGGAGGGGCCAATGAGCAAAGGAATT
This sequence comes from Rhizomicrobium sp., assembly GCA_035601715.1. Lineage (GTDB taxonomy): Bacteria > Pseudomonadota > Alphaproteobacteria > Micropepsales > Micropepsaceae > Rhizomicrobium. The sequence goes on along the minus strand of DATNNS010000347.1, from coordinate 1,106 downwards.
CAGACGATGACACGGTTCGGGAAACTTCTGGCAGGCGCGGCCTTGGCGGCTACGACTGCTCTTGGCGCGACGGTCGCGACGACGGCGCCTGCGGATGCACGCGTTGTGGTCGGCGTCGGCATCGGCGTGCCGGGCGGCTATTATGGTCCGGGTTACGGCGGCGGCTGCTACAATGCGCGCTTCCGTTATTTCCATCCCGGCTATTGCGGCGGCTACGGCTACGGCCCGGCCTATAACGGCTACTACGACACCGGCTTCTACGGCCCGGGCTATTACGAGCCGTTGGCCGGCGGATTCTGGTTCACCGACAGCTTCGGTCATCGCCAGTGGCACGGCGGCGCCTTTCATGGCGGCGGGTTCCATGGCGGCACCTGGCACAGCGGCGGCCCGGGCGGACACGGCCACTGGCACCACTAAGCCCCCGTCTTGAGTTAGACGGATCGATGGCTTGGCGCGGCCCCGGCGAGAACCCTCGCCGGGGCTCGTGCTTTGCTTGGCCTTCTTTGTTAGCGTGCCGCGCAAACCTTTTGAGGCGGCCCATGCGCCAACCGAACGATCTTTCCGCGTTCTGGCTTCCTTTCACGCCGAACCGTTCGTTCAAGGCGAGCCCGCGCATGCTCGCGCGCGCGGAAGGCATGCACTATTACGACGAGAGCGGACGGGCGCTGCTGGATTGTTGCGCCGGGCTGTGGTGCGTCAACGCCGGTCACGGCCGCAAGCCGATCGCGGACGCCATCGCGCGTGCCGCCCACGAACTCGATTTCGCGCCGACCTTCCAGTTCGCCCATCCCGCTGCCTTCACGCTGGCGCAGCGCATCGCCGTCATGGCGCCCGACGGAATGGACCATGTCTTCTTCGTCAATTCGGGGTCGGAAGCCTGCGACACCGCGCTCAAGATCGCGCGGGCGTATTTTCAGAAAGTCGGGCAGGGCGGCCGCTTCCGTCTGATCGGCCGCGAGAAAGGCTATCACGGCACCACCTTTGCCGGCATCTCGGTCGGCGGGCTGGCCAACAACCGCAAGCCCTACGGCCCGCTTCTCCCAGGCACCGACGATCACTTGCCGCTGCCCTATGACGCGCGGACCATGCGCTTCACCAAGCGCGAA